>NZ_JASJXJ010000111.1:0-13348 GCF_035018685.1 Cryobacterium sp. RTC2.1 | reverse complement strand
CTGCAGTGACAGGGACCGTTCCCAGGATTCCTGGACGAGCCTGCGGACTCCGCCGCGGGCATCCGCGTGACTGGTCGAATCGGCGTGGGCTTCCGCGCCGAAGCGCGGAAAGAGGCGGGCCGGCCCCGCACCTGCTCCGGCACCGAATGCCGAGCCGAATGCGGACTCGTGCGCCTTGGCCAGTTTCAGCACGACATCCCGAACGGGTTCGCCTGTCGACCCCACGGTCCACTGGTTCACTGTCTGTCCTCCGATCGACTCTGGTCGGCGACCGGGTCGCTGCCCGCTCAGGGCATCATTCTAGGACCCATTCCTCGACGACGACGCTAGGAGCCGATTTCCTGGTACGCGGCGAAGAGCAGCGACGTGTCGGGGCCCTCGAGCACCGTCGGCTTGCCGATGTCGTCGAGAACGATGAAACGCAGCATTCCGCTGCGGGTCTTCTTGTCGCGTTGCATCGTCGCAAGCAGGGTGTTCCAGCGGCCGACCGGGTAGCTGGTCGGCAGGGTGAGCGATTCGAGGATGCTGCGGTGCCGGTCGGCCGCCTCGTCGGACAGCCGTCCGCTCAGCCGGGCGAGCTCCGCGGCGAACATCATGCCCACAGAGACCGCGGCGCCGTGCCGCCAGCCGTACCGTTCGGCGTGCTCGACGGCGTGGCCGAGGGTGTGCCCGTAGTTGAGGATCTCGCGCAGGCCGGATTCCTTGAAGTCAGCGCCGACGACGCGGGCCTTCATCTCGATCGCGAGTTCGAGCACGCGGCGGAACTGCGGCGTCTTCGGGTCGGTCACGGCCGCGACATCCGCTTCGACGATGTCGAGGATCTCGGGCACCTGGATGAAGCCTGCCTTCACGATCTCGGCGAAACCGGCGAGGATCTCGTTGCGGGGCAGGTCGTCGAGGGTGTCGAGGTCGCAGATCACGGCGGCGGGTGCGTAGAAGGTGCCGACCAGGTTCTTGCCTTCGGCGGTGTTGATGCCGTTCTTGCCGCCGACGGCGGCGTCGACCATGCCGAGCACGCTCGTCGGGAGCTGGACGAGGCGAACGCCGCGCAGCCAGGTCGCCGCGACGAAACCGGCGAGGTCGGTCGCGGCTCCGCCGCCGAAGCCGATCACGGCGTCCGTCCGGCTGAAGTCGGCCTGGCCCATCACCTGCCAGCAGAACGCGGCGACCTCGACCCGCTTGGCGGCCTCGGCATCCGGGACCTCGGCGATGAGCACCTCGTAGTGCGCGAGCAGGCCCTCGCGGAGGGCGACGGCGCGAGCGCCGAGCGTGGAGGTGTGCACGATGAGCACCTTGCCGACCTTCGGGCCGAGCTGTTCCGCGACCTCGGAGAGCAGTCCCCTGCCGATGATGACCGGGTAGCTGTCGGTTCCGGACACCGTGATGACGGTCGTCCCGGTGGTCCCGGTGGTCTCGGTGGTCTCGGTGGTGTTGTGAACGTCAGTCATGCGTGTTCTGCCCTCTCTGGGTCCAGGCCACGACATCGTCGGCGATGGAGTCCATCTGGCGATTCGAGGTGTCGATGTGGAGACCGGCAAGCTCTTCGTAGAGCGGGCGGCGAAGTTCGTAGATGCGGATCCAGTCGGAGAGCCCGCCAGCAAGCAGCGGTCGTTTGCCGCCCTTGATCCGGCCGGCGACGGCCTGCTCCGTCACGCTCAGGTAGACGACCCGGCACCGGGCGAGGTCGGCGCGGGTACCCGGATCGAGCACCGCTCCCCCACCGAGGGAGACGACGGCCCTGGTGGCGAGGGCCTGGCCGACGGCGATCCGTTCCAGCGCGCGGAAGTGTCCTTCGCCGTACCGGCTGAAGAGGTTCGCGATGGACCCGTGTCCGGAGACCACGAGCGCGTCGGTGTCCACGAACGGAACGCCGAGCACCCGCGCCACCCGCTTGCCGACCCTGGTCTTTCCGGCGGCCATCGGCCCGATCAGCACGAGCGGGAAGTCCGGGAGGTCACCGTCCCCTGCCGGTTCCGGCACGGCGGGCAGGTCCGCTGTCACAGTGCCGCCGGGATCACAGCGAGGCGTCGCTCGACGCGCCCGTCTTGAGGTTGCCGGGGATGTGTGCGAGGTAGGACTCCAGGTTCCGCCTGGTCTCGTCGATCGAGTCTCCGCCGAACTTCTCCAGCACCGAGTTGGCGAGAACGAGCGCGACCATGGCCTCGGCGACGACGCCTGCGGCAGGAACGGCGCAGACATCCGACCGCTGGTGGTGGGCGGGGGCCGCCTCGCTCGTCGTGACGTCGACGGTGCGCAGTGCCCGGGGGATCGTCGCGATCGGCTTCATGCCTGCCCGCACCCGCAGCACGGTTCCCGTGCTCATGCCGCCCTCCGTACCGCCTGCGCGGTCGCTGACCCGCTGGATGCGGCCGTCGGACTGCACGAGCTCATCGTGCGCGTGCGAACCGCGGCGGGTCGTGGTGAGGAAGCCGTCCCCGACCTCGACGCCCTTGATCGCCTGGATGCCCATCAGGGCCGCTGCGAGCTGGGAGTCCAGTCGCCGGTCCCAGTGCACGAACGAACCGAGACCGGGCGGCAGGTCGTATGCCAGCACCTCGACGACACCGCCGAGGGTGTCTCCGTCCTTGTGAGCCTGGTCGACCTCGGCCACCATCAGCGCGCTGGTCGCCGCGTCGAAGCAGCGCAGCGGATCGGCGTCGAGCATCCCGACGTCGTCCGGGTGGGGCAGCGGAGCGTCTTCGGGCACGCGCACGGGCCCGATCGACAGGGTATGGCTGACCAGGCGGATGCCGAGCTCGGCGAGGAACGACCGTGCGACGGCACCGAGGGCCACCCGTGCGGCGGTCTCGCGAGCACTGGCCCGTTCGAGGACGGGCCTGGCTTCGTCGAAGCCGTACTTCTGCATGCCGACGAGGTCGGCGTGACCCGGCCTGGGCCGGGTGAGCGGGGCGCCGCGGCCGCGGGTGCTCTGGGCTTCGCCCGGCGCCGTCTCGACGGGGTCAGCGCTCATGACCTCTGACCACTTCGGCCACTCGGTGTTGCCGATCCGCAGCGCGACGGGCCCGCCGAGGGTGAACCCGTGCCGGACACCGCCGGAAATGGTGAGATCGTCCTGCTCGAACGTCATCCGGGCGCCCCGGCCGTAGCCGAGTTTGCGGCGCGCGAGATCGAGGCGGATCGAATCGAGTGTGACCGGGATCCCTGCGGGCAAACCCTCGACAATGGCGATGAGTTCGGGGCCGTGGGACTCTCCTGCGGTGAGCCAACGAAGCATGCCCACTATCCTTCCACAGGCTTTCCGTGGTTCTCGCGCTCAGGAAGCGGGGGTGTCGTGCGCTCAACCATATTCGGGGTGGTCCTTCATCCAGGCCTGCCATTGGGCGACACCGGCTTCGTGTTCGGCTGCGGTCGTCGAGAAGATGGTCTCGCCGGTGTCGAGGTTCCAGGTCACGAAATACAGCCAGGTCCCGTCTGCGGGGTGCAGGGCTGCGTTGATCGCGAGGTCCCCCGGGTTCGAGATCGGGCCGACCGGGAGTCCGGGGTGGACATAGGTGTTGTATGCGTTGCCCGCGTCGGCGCGTTCGGCATCCGTCGTCGTGACGACGTTCGTGTGGCCGGTGCCGTATGCCACCGTCGCGTCGGACTGCAGCAGCCCGCTCTCCCACTGGGCCGGGTCGAGCCGGTTGAGGAACACCCGGGCGACCTTGGGGTAGTCGGCGGCGAGGCCGGCCTCCCGCTGGATGAGTGCGGCGAGCACGATGGTCTTCCACCGGTCTGCGGCCGCGACCCCTGCGGAGTCGAGGGCCTGGAACTGGCGGTCAACGAGGGTCTTGAGCGCGTCCTTCGCGGTGATGCCCGGAGCGAAGGTGTACGTCGCGGGGAACAGGAAGCCCTCGAGGGTCGTGGCCTCTGCGGGAAGGCCGAAGGCCGCGACATCGGTGGACGCCGCCTGGAGGTCGGCGAGCGGGAGGTTCGTCCCCTCGCTGACCAGTTGGAGGATGTCCGCCTCCGCCGTTCCTTCCGGGATCACGACGGTCTGTTCGAGCTTGCTTGCAGGGTCCTGAAGTGCGGTGAGCGCGGCGCTCGCGCTCATCTTCGTCATGAGCTGGTACGCGCCTGGCTGGAAGACCGGAGCGGGGGTGACCTTCAGCAGCAGCTTGTAGAAGGCGTCGTAGCTCTTGACGACGTCCTGGGCCACCAGCGTGTTCGCCACGTCCGATCCGGTCTCACCGTCATGGATCATGACCACGACCTTCGTCTCGCCAGACCCGGAGTAGTCGGCGGGACCAGCGAGGGTCGCCTGGAGCTGGGAGATCGGGCCCTGCAGGGCGAAGAAGGCCCCCGCCACGAGCGCCACCAGCACGACGAGGGCGATCAGACAGCCCCACGCGCCCTTGCGACGCCGCTTGGGCGGTCGCGGTGGCTCGGAGCCGAGTTGGGAGCGACGGCTCGATCGTGAGGTCGACGGAGCCTGGGCGGTCGTGCGGAGCGACCGGCGGGTGGGGAAGTCACCGCCGTCGGCGGGGGCCCCTGCGTGGCCCGGCTCGCCGGACGCCGTCGTCCCGGCGTGCGGAGCCAGCAAAGATGCCCAGGGATTGACCGGGGTTTCCTCGCCGGGAGCAGGAGTCGGAGGAGTACCGTGCGCGTGGGGCGCCGCTGAGTTCCGGCCTGCCGGGTCGTCCCGGGGGTCGAGCGGTGGGTGGGACACGATCAGGACCCTTCGATCGGGGCGGCTGGCGACGGTGGCGTGGCGGGAACGGCCGGCACAACGGCAGAACCTGGCGGATGCCCGAGACCGCGTTCGGTGTCGAGAGCATGCTGGAGGATGATGGTGGCCGCTACCTGGTCAATGACCGGGCGCTGTGTCTTCGCCTTCCGGCCTGCCGTGCGGAGGACTCCCTGGGCGGCGACGGTCGAGAGCCGTTCGTCGACGAGGCGCACGGGAACGGGAACGGCCAGGGCGAGCACCTCCGCAAAGCCGACGGCGTCCTGTGTCGACGCGGTGTGGTTTCCGGACAGGGCGAGCGGGAGGCCGACGATGACCTCCATTGCGCCGAGATTCTGGACGACGGCGATGATGCGGGCGACATCGGTGACGCCGTTCCCGTCCCGGGGAACGGTTTCGACCGGGGTCGCGAGCATGCCGTGCGGGTCACTCATCGCGAGACCGATCCTGGCCTTGCCGACATCGACTCCGACCCGCACGCCATGCCGCATTCTTCAGCCCGCGATCGTGGTGCGGACGGCGACGAGGGCGCTCGCGATCTTGTCGACGTCGGTTCCGCCGCCCTGGGCGAGGTCGTCCTTGCCGCCGCCCCCGCCGCCGAGGATGCCGGCGACGAGCTTCGCGAGGGCTCCGGCGCGCTGGCCCGTCTCCCGCGCTGCAGCGTTGGTGGCCACGATGATGACTGGCTTGTCGTCGACGACGGCCGCAAGCGCGACCACCGCAGGGTCGGAGCCGAGCTGCGCCCGGGTTGCCGTGACCAGCATCCGCACCTCATCGGGAGAGTGCAGGGTGCCGAGGTTCTCGGCGACAAGGCGTACTGCCCCTGCGCGCTGGGCGGTCGCGACGAGTGCGGGGACGCGCTCGGTCAGCGCTTTCGCCTCGAAAGCCGCGATCTTCTTCTCCGCGGCCTTGAGGCTCGTGAGCAGCTCGCCGATGCGTTCGGGCAGTTGTTCCTTGGGAGTCTTGAGGTTCGCGGTCAGCTGGGAGACGATCGCCCGCTCAGCAGCGAGGTCCCGGAAGGCCTCGAGGCCGACGAGGGACTCGACGCGGCGGTTCGTGGACCCGACCGAGGCCTCGCTGACGAGGTTGATCATTCCGATCTCGGCGCTCGAACCCACGTGGGTTCCCGCGCAGAGTTCCCGTGACCAGGGTCCGCCGATGTCGACGACGCGAACCCGGTCGCCGTACTTCTCGCTGAAGAGCGCCATGGCCCCGAGTGCCTTCGCCTCGGCGAGGGGAAGCTCACGGGTGACGACGGGCAGGTTGTCGCGGATCGCGTTGTTGGAGATCTCCTCGATCTCGCTGCGGGTCGCGGCAGAGAGCGCCTGGTTCCAGGAGAAGTCGAGACGGAAGAATCCGGCCTTGTTGTACGAGCCGGACTGGTGCGCGTTCGGGCCGAGGACCTGGCGAAGTGCCGCGTGCAGCACGTGGGTTCCGGAGTGCGCCTGCCGGGCGCCGCGTCGCCAGTCGGGATCGACGACGCTCGTCGCAGGGTCTCCGACGCCGACCTCACCGCTTGTGACGTGCACCTTGTGGCTGATCAGGCCCTTGACGGGCTTCTGAACGTCGAGGACCTCGAGCTCGTATCCGCGGCCGACGATGAGGCCGGCGTCGGCCTCCTGACCGCCGGACTCGGCGTAGAGCGCGGTCTCGGCGAGGATCACTTCGGCGATTTCGCCCGCGACCGCCTTCGTGACGGATGCGCCGTCCACGATGATCCCGAGCACGCTGGACTCGGTCTGCAGTTCCTCGTATCCGGTGAACACCGTCTCGCCTGACGCGCGGAAGGCGCTGTAGACGGAGAGGTCGGCGAGGTGGGTCTTCTTGGCCTTCGCGTCCGCCTTCGCCATCGAGCGCTGCTTGGCCATCAGGGCGTCGAATGCCGACCGGTTGACGCTCAGCCCGGCTTCTTCCGCCATCTCGAGGGTGATCTCGATCGGGAACCCGTAGGTGTCGTGCAGCAGGAACGCGGTGTCCCCCGGCAGTTCGGTCTTCTTCGCCTTGATCGTCTTCGCGACCGCGACGTCGAGGACCGTGCTGCCGCTCGCGAGGGTGTGGAGGAAGGTCTCCTCCTCGGCGTATGCGCCCTGGCTGATCCTGGCGTAGTCGCCGTGGACCTCGGGATACGCGCTCATCATGGCGTCCCGCGCGGCGGGGAACAGTTCGGGGAAGGTCGCGACGTCCACGCCGAGCAGGCGCATGGCGCGTACCGTGCGGCGCATCAGCCGCCGGAGGATGTAGCCGCGACCCTCGTTGGACGGCGTGACGCCGTCGCTCATCAGCATGAGCGAGGACCGCACGTGGTCTGCGACGATGCGCATGCGTACGTCGTCGTCGTGCACGGCGCCGTAGCGGCGTCCGGAGAGGGCGGCAGCGAGGTCGAGGACCGGACGGACCTGGTCGATCTCGTACATGTTCTCGACGCCCTGCTTGAGGAAGGCGACACGTTCGAGACCCATGCCGGTGTCGATGTTCTTCTTCGGGAGGTCGCCGAGGATGACGAAGTCGTTCTTGCCGGTCCCCTCGCCCCTGAGGTACTGCATGAAGACGAGGTTCCAGATTTCGACGTACCGGTCGTCGTCCGTCGCCGGGCCGCCGTCGGCACCGTACGCGGGGCCGCGGTCGAAGAAGATCTCGGAGCAGGGGCCCGCTGGGCCCGGCTGGCCGGTAGACCAGTAGTTGCTGTCCATTCCGAGGCGCTGGATGCGGTCCTCCGGCAGGCCGAGGGCGCGCCAGTAGCGGAACGCCTCGTCGTCATCCTGGTAGACGGTGACCCAGAGGTCCTTCTCCTGGAATCCGTAGCCGCCGTCGGCCTCAGACGTCGTCAGGAGCTCCCAGGCGTAGCCGATGGCCTGTTCCTTGAAGTAGTCCCCGAAGGAGAAGTTGCCGTTCATCTGGAAGAACGTGCCGTGGCGGGGTGTCTTACCCACCTCTTCGATGTCGTTGGTCCTGATGCATTTCTGCACACTCGTCGCACGGGGATACGGCGCGGGGACGAGGCCGGTCAGATAGGGCACAAAGGGCACCATCCCGGCGACGGTGAACAGGAGGGTGGGGTCGTCGCTGACGAGTGACGCCGACGGTACGACGGTGTGTCCGCGGTCGGCAAAGAAGTCGAGCCAGCGCCCGCGAATTTCAGCAGTCTGCATGGGTTCCGTAGTTCGTTGAAAATGAATAGGCGAAAAAGTAGCGAGGGCTGAGCGGGCTCAGGGGCGGGTCGTTCCGCCGAGCGCGTCCGTTCCGGCGTCGGCGACGTCGCCGAGCGCGTCGCGCAGCTCGGCTTCGCGCTTGCGGTAGCCATCGGAGATGGCCTCGCCGAACTCGCGGGCCTTGGTGTCGAGGTCACTGAAGAACAGCTTGCCCTGACGGGTGTTGTTGGCTTCATGCGCGATCAAGAATCCGATGCCGACCCCGATGACCAACCAGATGAAATTCTTCATGACAAATGCTCCCTGAACGGTGTGGAGACCCTGATAAGAAATGCGCGATGGCCGCGCGTGTGGTGCGGCCGGCGTATCCCGGACTCGACCAGCCTCTTTCCAGCGTAGCCGACTACCCGCGCCGACGGCCTGCGCGCGTCGGGGATGCGGCGCGGAAACCCGCCCTGACGGCGGCGGAGAAGCCTGCGAGTTTGATGAGCGGTCCGCCGACGGTCGCGGCGAACAGTGCGACGAGTGCCGAGACATTGCCCGTCACGTCCGCGACGTTTCCAGTGATCGTGTCGACCCTGGCCAGCTGTTTGTTGGTTTCCTGCAGGGTCGTCGTGGTTTCGGAGAGGAGCGGCGTGACGTTCTGGCTCAGCTCATGGATGGCCAGGGTCGTCTCATCGAACACCCGGCCGAGCTTCAGCAGCGGGACCGCGAGGAGCCCGACGAGAACGGCAAACACGACGGCGGCGGCGAGGCCCGCGATATCTCCACCTGACACTGGTGACTCCATCCATTCCGAGAGGGGCATGCATTGGCACCCGGCGTGCTGCACCGGTTAACGCACGAAGCGGACCACCCCGTAGGGGGTGATCCGCTCTCCAGCGTAGTTCAGATGCCGTCTGACGACGGGCAGGGGAACCTAGCGGGCTGCGTAGTACTCGACGACGAGCTGGACTTCACACGTCACGGGGATTTCGATGCGCTTCGGGCGACGCACGAGGCGGGCCTGCAGCTTGTCGATCTCGACCTCGAGGTACGGCGGGAGCTTCGGGAGCACGTCGACGTGTCCGCCGGCTGCGGCGACCTGGAACGGTTCCATGCCCTCGCTGCGAGCCTTGACGTGGATGAGCTGGCCCGGCTTCACGCGGAAGGAGGGGCGGTCGACGAGCTGGCCGTCGACGAGGATGTGACGGTGCACGACCATCTGGCGGGCCTGAGCTGTCGTGCGGGCGATTGCCGCGCGAACGAGGAGTGCGTCGAGGCGGGTCTCGAGGATCTCGACCAGGTTTTCACCGGTCAGGCCCTGGGCGCGACGAGCTTCTTCGAAGGCGATCTTGAGCTGGGCTTCGCGGATGCCGTACTGGGCCCTTAAGCGCTGCTTTTCGCGGAGACGCACGGCATAGTCGGAATCGGTCTTGCGCTTGGTGCGACCGTGCTCGCCCGGAGCGTACGGACGCTTCTCGAGGTAGCGGGCGGCCTTCGGGGTCAGGGCGATGCCCAGGGCCCGCGACAGGCGGGTCTTACTGCGGGTACGTGACTTGGTAGACACGGTGTCCTTTCAATGGAACGAGCAACAGAAAAGGTGGAATCCAGGGCGCCCGCACGTGAGCAGGCGTCATGGGAGATCAGAGGGGTGTGCCACGGGGTGCCCGGCTACAGGGCTCCCTCTCCAACCTGGAATCGGACGCAGCCGCATACCGATGCCAGTTGTAGGCCTCAAAAGAATACCACACCGGACCCCGGCGGCCGTGCCGGTGCGGGACGGGGCGCGGGAGTGCATTCGGCCCTGTCGCGCGCGCCCGCCGTCAGTCGCCGCGGATGATCCGGCGCAGCTTGCCGAGGCGTGCCGAGACTTCGCGTTCGTTGCCGTGTTCGGTGGGTTGGTAGTAGCGGACCGCCTTGAGTTCGTCCGGCGGATACTGCTGCTGCACGACTCCGACGGTGTCGTCGTGCGGGTAGCGATAGCCCTTGCCGTGCCCGAGTCGTTTGGCGCCGGCATAGTGGGCATCGCGCAGGTGCTTCGGCACCCGGCCGGTTTTGCCGGCGCGGACGTCAGCGATCGCCGCGTCGAGCGCCATGTACGCGGCGTTGGACTTGGGTGCGGTCGCGAGGTGCACGACGGCCTGGGCGAGCGGGATCCGCCCTTCCGGCATCCCGATCAGCTGCACGGCGTCGGCTGCGGCGACCGCGATCACGAGGGACTGGGGGTCCGCCATGCCGATGTCCTCCGAGGCGAGGACGATGATGCGGCGCGCGATGAACCGCGGGTCTTCCCCCGCCTCGATCATCCTCGCGAGGTAGTGCAGGGATGCGTCGACATCCGATCCGCGTACCGACTTGATGAAGGCACTGATCACGTCGTAGTGTTCGTCGCCGTTGCGGTCGTAGCGCAGCAGCGCCCTGTCGACGGCGAGGGCGACTGTGTCGCTCGTGATGACCGGGCGAAGGTCCGGCTCCGGCGCTTCGGGATCGACACCGTCATCGTCATCGTCATCGTTCACGGTGCCCGATGCTGACGTCCCTGACAATGCAGAGACGGATGCCGCCTCGAGCGCCGTGAGCGCACGGCGGGCGTCGCCGGAGGCAAGCCTGATGATCGTGGCACGGGCGTCCGGTTCCAGCACGAAGCGATCGGCGAGACCCCGGGCATCCGTCACGGCCCTGTCGATGACGACCCCGAGGTCCTCGTCGCTGAGCGTTTCGAGGGTGAGCAGGAGGGACCGGGACAGCAAGGGCGCGATCACGGAGAAAGAGGGATTCTCGGTCGTCGCGGCGACGAGGATGATGACCCCGTTTTCGACCCCGGGCAGCAGTGCGTCCTGCTGGGCCTTGCTGAACCGGTGGATCTCGTCGAGGAAGAGCACGGTCGACAGTCCGTAGAGGTCGCGGCTCGTGCGCGCCTCCTCCATCACCTGCCGGACGTCGCGCACGCCGGCGGACACGGCGGAGAGTTCGACGAAACGACGGCCGGAGCTGTGCGCGATCGCCTGGGCGAGGGTCGTCTTCCCGGTGCCCGGCGGACCCCAGAGAATCACCGAAACCGCGCCGCGCTCCCCCGACTTGTCACTGGCCAGGCTGACCAGGGGCGAACCTGGGGTGAGAAGGTGCCGTTGGCCGGCGACTTCAGCGAGGGTCGTCGGGCGCATCCGTACCGCGAGGGGTGTTGCGCCGCTGCGCAGTCCGGGTTGTCCATCGACCATGCCTCAAGCGTAGTTCGCACCGCTGACACCGGCGTCCGAGCTGCGGTCCTCTCGTTGTAGAGTTCAAGCTGGTTGCGGAACGAGTCCGCGCGGATTCCCGGAGGACAGCCGTGGCAGCGAACAAGAAGCAGGATCGCGACGAGCGCGAGGCCCGCATCCGGGTTCGCGCATACCAGGCCCGCCGGGCTGTTCACGAACACCAGCAGTCCCGCCGCCGCAGGGACAACATCGTGGCAGGCATCGCCGTCCTCGTCGTCGCCGTGCTCGCCGTCGTCGCCCAGGTCTACTTCTTCAACGGCGGTCCCGGCACCCCGGCGCCGAGCTCCTCCGCAACGGCAGCACCCACGGCCACACCGTCGGCGACCCCGACCGCTGCGGCCGGCGCGAACACCGGAACCGTCCCTCCGAGCACGCTCGCCGAGGGCCGCACCTGGACGGGCACCCTCGGCCTCAACGGCATCAACCTCGGGATCGAACTCGACGGCGCGGCGGCCCCGCAGGCGGTCTCGTCCACGATCAGCCTCGTCCAGTCCGACTTCTACTCCGACCTGACCTGCCACCGCCTGACGACCTCGGGCATCTACGTGCTCCAGTGCGGCGACCCGGCAGGCGACGGCTCAGGCGGCCCCGGATACAGCTATGGGCCCGTCGAGAACGCGCCGGCAGACAACGTCTACCCGGCGGGATCGATCGCGATGGCACGCCAGAGCGCCAATGGGTACAGTCAGGGCAGCCAGTTCTTCATCCTCTACGAAGACTCGACCATCCCGGCGGATGCCGCAGGCGGCTACACGGTGATCGGCCATGTCACGAGCGGGCTCGACCAGGTGAAGGCGCAGATCACGGACGCCGGAGTCGCAGACGGTTCGACGGACGGCGCCCCCAAGGTCACCACGTTAATCAGCGCCTTCAGCGTCCAGTAGTTCCAGCCGTCCGGGCCTTGCAATAGGCTTGACCGGGTATTGGCCCAGTGTGGGCACACACACATCGACATCTAAGGTGAGACTCTTGACTACGACAGATCAGCAACCATGGGGTCGCGTAGACGAATCCGGCACGGTTTTCGTGCGCGAAGCGTCGGGCGAACGCGCGGTTGGCCAGTATCCTGACGCGACGCCGGAGGAGGCCCTGGCCTACTTCGAGCGCAAGTACGTCGAACTCAACGGACAGGTCACCCTTCTGGAACAGCGCGCCAAGGGCGGCGCACCGGCTGCGGACATCGCAAAATCGGTCTCGCACCTCGCGAAGACCGTTGCGACCGCCAACGCCGTCGGCAACCTCGCGGCCCTCGTAGAGCGTCTCGGCGCCCTCGGCGGCGCCGTCAGCGAACTCACGGAGCAGCAGGGTGCCGAATCGAAGGCCGCCGCAGTGGCCGCCGTCGCCGAACGCGCCGCGATCGTCGAGGAGGCCGAGGCGCTCGCAGCAGAAGACCCGGCCAAGACGCAGTGGAAGCAGACAAGCGCAGCCCTCGACGCACTGTTCGCCAAGTGGCAGGCGCACCAGCACGATGCCCCTCGCATCCCCAAGGGTGAGGCCAACGAGCTCTGGAAGCGTTTCCGCGCTGCACGCACGACCATCGAGCAGAACCGTAAGGCGTTCTTCGCCGAGCTCGACACGGCGCACAAGGACGTCCGTAACCGCAAGCAGCAGCTCATCGAGCAGGCGGAGGCCCTCGCGCCGAAGGGCGCAGACGGGATCCCCGCCTATCGCACGCTGCTCGACGAGTGGAAGCTCGCCGGCCGCAGCGGCAAGAAGCAGGACGACGCCATGTGGGCGAAGTTCAAGGCCGCCGGCGACGTGCTGTACTCCGTCAAGTCTGAGATCGACGCCCAGGACGACGAGGAATTCGCCGGGAACCTCGTCGAGAAGCTCGCGCTCCTCACCGAGGCCGAAGCGCTCCTCACCGAAACCGACCGCACCAAGGCCCGCACCGCGCTCAGCTCCGTTCAGCGCCGCTGGGACGCGATCGGCAAGGTTCCCCGCGACTCCGTCAAGGTCGTCGAAGATCGCATGCGCAAGGTCGAAGCGGCCGTCCGCAAGCTCGATGACGATCACTGGGTGCGGAACAACCCGGAGACCAAAGCGCGTACGGAGGGCCTCGCCGGCCAGCTGCACGACGCGATCGCCAAGCTCGAGGCCGAACTCGCGACCGCAGAGGCAGGAACCGATGCCCGCGCGATCACGGAAGCCCGCGAGGCGCTCGAGGCCCGCAAGGCGTGGCTGAAGGCCATCGGCCAGTAGGCCGCAACCCGCGGAGTCCGTCCACAAGCGACGGGGCTCCGGCAGCTGTCCACAGATGCCGGACTGTCTCT
>NZ_JASJXJ010000110.1:0-13457 GCF_035018685.1 Cryobacterium sp. RTC2.1 | reverse complement strand
CCCTCTGAACCCCGCCCTCTGAACCCCGCGCTCTGAATCCGGCGTCCTGACGCCGGTGCCCGAGGTTCAGTCCCGCAGCCGGATCACGGTGACCCCGGAGCCGGGGCCCGTCACGACGAGCACCCGTTTGCCGGTGACCCCGTCGAGGGCCGCGGTGATCTCCGCGGCGGATGGGCCGCCTGCAGTGCTGTCCGTGCCCGCTTCGGCGCCTGCGTCTGCTGTTGTGTCTGCGTTGCCCTCTGCCCGCGCCCAGACGGTCACGGATGCCCCTGTGGTCTCGGTGATCGCCCGCCGGAGCGGTTCGGGGGACGCGCCGGTGACCAGGATCACCCGTCCGATGGTGCATTGCCGGCCCGGCGTCGCGGCGCTCATGGCCCTGTCGCGCTGCCAGACGGCGAAGTGGTACCCGGCGGCGAGGCCGGTCGCGATGAGGAGCCCCAGCGGGGCGCGCACCCGCTCGAGCAGGCTGCTCCCGGATGGGGACCCGGACGCGGACCCGAGACCGAACTCGAAGATGCGGTAGCCGATCAGGAGGAGGGCGACCAGCGCGACGACGGCGCTGACACCGAAGACCAGGATCAGGTAGACGCGCCGGGCGGTCGCGGAGCTTGTGGATGGATCGGCCGGGGCCAGCGGACGCCAGGCCAGCCACCAGACCGGTCCGCCCGCGATCATGACGCTGATGCCGCCGAGCAGCAGGGTGCGCGGGTTCGAGTCGGCGAGTGGCTGCGCGAGTGCCGCGAGCAGGGAGTTCACCACGACCCCGAGCCCGGAGGCCGCACCGACGAGCCCGATGCCGGACACGACCAGGCCGGCCGCCTGCCTGGTCTGGTCGCCGCGGACTGGAACCAGGACCCGGTGATAGGCCCAGACGAATGCGCCCATCGACGCCGCCGCGAGTGCGTTGCCGAGGGGATCGAGGATGCCGGTGAGGGACTCGGCGTTTCCGAACGCGCCTGAGCGGTCGAAGCCGAGCCTGAGCAGCACGAACACCGTTGTGCCCGCCCCGGCGAGGGTGAGGATCGCCGCTCCGCCGATTCCGCTGGCGATGAAAGCGACGTCGGCGAGCCCGCCGCGGAGGGTGACGGCCCTGTCGTGCAGCCAGTGCCACCACCACACGGCGCCGCCGCCGGCGCACCAGACCAGGCCTTCGAGGGGGAGCCACCACCACGGGGCACCCGCGAACGTCGATGCCCCCGACCCGGTGATGGCCGAGTCGAGCAGCGCGCCGAGCGCCGTGACGGCTCCGCCGGTACCGATCACGAGACCGAACACGCTCCCGAGAACGATCGCCGCCGTCGGGAGCCGCAGCGGATGCGTGGCCGGATTCCTGGATATCCACGTGTGCCACACCCACACGGCGGCCCAGACCAGTCCGGTGGCGAGGGTGCGCGGCTGCCAGTCCGCGCGCACGAGGGCCGCTGCGGAGCCGAGCAGGGCGGTCGAGGCGACGACGAGCGCGACGGTGCGCATGCCGGCGAGGTAGAGGCCCCAGGCGAGGGACGACCGATCTTCGCCGTCCAGGCGCCGCCGGAGCACCCACCACAGCAGGGCGGCGAAGGGGCCGGCGACCAGGGTGAAGGCGAGCGAGCGGGCGAGTCCGGCGACGTCTTCCCCTGCGAGAGCATTACCCGCATCGAGCAGGCGCCCCAGCAGCCCGGCCAGACCGATCGCGGCGATCACGACGAGGGCGAACAGGAGGACGAAGGCGATCAGGCGCCGGACCGTCGGCTGGGCCGACCCTCCCCGCGGTGCCGGCGACCGGCGGACCCCGATCACGATGGCGGCGATGACGACGCCGAGCGCGACCAGGAGACCTGCCCCGACGATCACGGGGCATCGGTCGTGGTCGTGGTGCCCGGGCAGATCGCGAGTTGCCAGGGCGCGGAGTCGATCTTCCAGGCGCCGTCGACCGTGAGCAGGTCGAACACCTCCTGGCTCTCGTATTCCGAGGACCCGAAGGGGCCGGCATCCTCCGAGGTGACGATGGACACCGTGACGTCGGCCGAACCGGGCCGCTCCGTCGTCGAGACGAGCGTGACCCTCAGGTCGCCGGCGGCCCGGCCGCCGACCGCGTCGCAACTCGCGAGGGCGTGCGGGGTGAGGAATCCGGCCGCCTTCTGCTCGTCGCCGTCGATGACAGCGGCAGAGTAGCGCTGGACGACACCGGCCGGGGTCGCCTGGCCGAGCTGCTCCGGCGCTCCGCGGGAGAAGACGACGACGAGCGCGACGATGACCAGAACTACGATCACGGACAGAACGGCGATCAGGGTGCGATCGGGCCTGCCCGGAGTGGGGTTCATCTGACCAGCATGACACCGCGCGCCGATTCATGGTCGCCCCAGTCACTTTCCTCGTTCAGGGGGACCTAGGCTGGCAGGGTGTCGACGCTCAGTGATCTCGTACTTGCCCAGGGCCGCAGCAGTGCCGAGGATGTGGACTGGCTCCACATGCTCGTCGCGGATGGTCAGCTCCTCGCCGACCTTGCTTTCGCGGACATCGTGGTGTGGGTGCCCGGCACGACCGGGAGCTTCGTGGCGGTCGCGCACGCGCGCCCCTCGAGCGCCGCGACCCTGTTCTACCGCGACTTCGTCGGGCAGGGAATCAAGGGGGAATGGCGCCAGCAGGTGACGGAGGCCTTCGAGTCCGCCAGGATCGTGGATACGACGGCCCCGGACTGGTACGAGGAGACTCCGACCCGCGTCAGGGCGATCCCCGTGATGCGCCGGCTCAGCACGACCGGTTCCCAGATCGCACCCGTGCCCGTCGCCGTGCTCACCCGGCACACGAACCTCAGCGAGGCGCGCACGCCGAGCCGCCAGGAACTTACCTTCAACGACTGCGCCAACGACCTGTTCGCGATGATCGCCTCCGGCGATTTCCCCGATCTCGGCGCTCCGACCGGCCCGCGCCGCGGCGCCCCGCGCGCCTCGGACGGCCTGATCCGGCTCGACCTCGACGGTGTCACGACCTTCGCGAGCCCCAACGCGCTCTCCGCCTTCAACCGGATGGGCTTCGTCGACGAGCTCGAGGGCGAGTCACTCGCCGAGGTCACGACGGGATTGCTCACCGGCACGGTCGTCGTCGACGAATCGCTCCCGCTCGTCGTCACCGGCCGGGCTCCCTGGCGAACCGATGTCGAGGCTCGCGGGGTGACCGTCTCGCTCCGCGCGATCCCGATCCGCAACCGCGGCCAGCGGATCGGCGCGATCGTGCTCTGCCGCGACGTGACCGAACTGCGCCACCAGGAGCGCGAGCTCATCACGAAGGACGCGACCATCCGGGAGATCCACCACCGGGTGAAGAACAACCTCCAGACCGTGGCGTCGCTGCTCCGGATCCAGGCCAGGCGGACCCACTCCGATACCGCGCGCGAGGCGCTCAACCAGGCCATGCGCCGGGTCGCGGCGATCGCTGTCGTCCACGACACCCTGTCGACGGGGCTGAACCAGCAGGTCGACTTCGACGTCGTCTTCGACCGGGTGCTGCTCCTGATCGCCGAGGTCGCATCCGCTCACAACACGACGGCGCACCCGAAGCTGTCCGGCAGTTTCGGCGTTCTGCCGAGCGCCTTCGCCACCCCGCTCGCGCTCGCGCTCACGGAGCTCGTCACGAACGCGGTCGAGCATGGCCTCGCCGGCCGGGAGGGCGAAGTCGTGATCGAGGCCGAGCGCAACGAAGAGACCCTCACGGTGCGCGTGCGTGACAACGGTTCCGGTCTTCCCGAGGGCAAGGTCGGATCGGGACTGGGCACGCAGATCGTGCGCACCCTGATCCAGGGCGAGCTCAGCGGGAGCATCGACTGGCACACGATGATGGGCAGCGGCACCGAAGTGACGATCGAGATTCCCCTGCGGTACATGCGTGAGACCTGACTGCCGCGGGGGCGGCGCGCCAGGTCTCAGGACACGGGCGGTGGGGCTAGGACGCGCGGCGCGCCCGTGCGGCACGGCGCTTGAGGGCGCGGCGTTCGTCTTCGCTCAGGCCGCCCCAGACGCCGGAATCCTGTCCGGTCTCCAGTGCGTACTGGAGGCACACCTCGGTCACATTGCAACGGGCACACACAGACTTGGCCTTCTCGATCTGGTCCACAGCGGGTCCAGTGTTACCGACGGGGAAGAACAATTCCGGGTCGGCGGTGAGGCAGGCCGCTTTGTCGCGCCAGTCCATAGAGATGCTCCTTTATTGCAGGGTGCCTGGCCGATTGGCCGAAGATGAGAGGCTGCCGATTGCAGGAAGGTAAGCGATTTACGCATTCATAGGGCTCACGTCCCTGTGAGCGTCAACCGGGCCTCAATTATGGTCGCATAATGGTGGGGTCAAATCAATAGTTTGGTATGGGATATCTCTGTGAATCAACAGTTCGACCAGCGTCCGGACGGTGACGCCGGTGCGTTCCGCCCGCTTCGTGCGCCCGCACTCCTTCTCCTCGCCGGCCTGCTCTGGGCCGAGGCCGCCCTGCTCTGGGCCGCGGTGGTCTGGCTCGTCCTCGAGCTTCTCACCGCGACGCCGACCTCGCTCGCGAGCGGGGTCGCGATCCTGATCATCGTGCTGATCGCCGCCGCCTGGGTGACCGCGATCGCGGTCAATTCCCTGAGGCGCCGCGGCTGGATCCGCGGCGCCGCGGTGACCTGGCAGGTCGTGCAGATCGCCGTCGCCGTCGGCTGCTTCCAGGGGCTGTACGCGCGTCCGGATCTCGGCTGGGCGCTCCTGGTGCCCTCGATCGTGGTGCTCGGGCTCCTGTTCACCCCCGCGGTGCTCGCGGCCACGCAGACCCCGCGGGATGAGGGCGACACGGCCGGGTAGACATCCGTCGCCGAGTGTTCACACAGTATTTCGTCCAGGCAGCAGGTCGGTGCCGCCCGGACGGCAGCGGATGTCGTCAGCGGCCGCTGGGGGCCCCTGACGGCCCCGGGGAAGTGGGACCGGGTGTCAGTCGCCGAGGCCGAGCTTCTTGCGCAGGCTCGCGACGTGGCCCGTCGCACGTAGGTTGTAGAGCGCGAGGGTGATCAGTCCGGCCTCGTCGATCACGAAGGTGGACCGCAGGACGCCCGTGACGGTCTTGCCGTAGAGGTTTTTCTCGCCCCAGGCGGCGTACGCCCGGTGCACGGTGAGGTCGCTGTCGCTCAGGAGCGGGAACGTGAGGCCCTCGGCGTCCCGGAAGGCCCGGAGCTTCTCCGGCGTGTCCCGCGAGACGCCGAGCACGCGGTAGCCCGCAGTCTCGAGCGAACCGAGGCTGTCGCGGAAATCGCAGGCCTGCTTCGTGCAGGCCGGGGTGAGCGCGGCCGGGTAGAAGTAGACGACGACCTTCGAGCCCGCGAACCCGGCGAGCGAGACGGATGCGCCGTCCTGGTCGGTGAGCGTGAACTGCGGTGCCGGGTCGCCGGCTTCGAGGCGCGTGGAATCCGTCATGCCCCCACGTTAGTGGTGCGGGGACACCGCGAAGGTCGCGAGCAGTCGTTGCAGCGAGTCGAGGCGGGCCTTGCCGGTGTCGCCGAGTTCGCCGGCCGCGACGGCCTCGTTGATGGCGCAGTCCGGCGAGTCCGGCAGATGGGTACAGCCGCGCGGGCACTTCTCCGCGATCGCGGCGAGGTCGGTGAACGCCTTGAGGATGTTGTCGGTGTTGATATGCCCGAGGCCGAAGGAGCGCACTCCGGGAGTGTCGATGACCCAGCCGCGGCCGGCATCCGTTTCGAGTCGCAGCGAGACCGTCGAGGACGAGGTGTGCCTGCCGCGGCCGGTCACGGTGTTCACGACGCCGACGGCGCGGTGCGCGTCCGGCACGAGGGCGTTGACGAGCGTGGACTTGCCGACGCCGGAGTGGCCGACGAAGACGGTGTCATGGCCGACGAGCGCAGCGGAGATGCTCTCGAGCGGCATGGCGTCGTCGCGGCTCGTGAAGACGATCAGGTCGAGGCCGGCGAAGTTGTTCAGGAACTCGGCGGGATCGGCGAGGTCGGTCTTCGTGATGCAGAGGATCGGCGTGACGCCCGCGTCGTACGCCGCGACGAGGTACCGGTCGACCAGGCGGATGCGCGGCTCCGGGTTCGCGGCGGCGACGACGATGAGCATCTGGTCGGCATTGGCGACGATGACCCGTTCGACGGCGTCGGTGTCGTCGGCGCTGCGGCGCAGCAGGGTGACCCGCGGCACGATCCGCACGATGCGGGCGAGGCTGCCCTCCGCCCCGGTGGTGTCTCCGACGATGTCGACGCGGTCGCCGGTCACGACGGCGTGCTTGCGCAGCTCGCTCGCCCTGGCCGCGGTCACCCGTCGTTCGGTGTGCTTGTTCTCGTCGAGCATGACGGTGTAGCGGCCGCGGTCGACCGAGAGGATGCGCCCGGTGAGCGCGTCCTCGTGGTCAGGGCGGGTCTTGGTGCGCGGTTTGCTGCCCTTGCGGTTGGGGCGCACCCGCACGCTCGACTCGTCGAACTCGGGTTCGTCGTCGTCCGCGCCGGCCCACCAGCTCATGCGAGCACGGTCGAGGCGAGGAGCGCGTGCCACAGTTCGGGGAACTGGGGGAGCGTCTTCGCAGTCGTGCCGATGTCCTCGACCAGGACGCCGGGAACAGCGAGGCCGATCAGGGCTCCCGCCGTCGCCATCCGGTGGTCGTCGTAGCTGTGCCACTGTCCGCCGTGCAGGGGCCGCGGGTCGATCTGCAGGCCGTCCGGCAGCTCCGTGACGGCGCCGCCGAGCCCGTTGATCTCCGTCACGAGGGCGGCGAGGCGGTCGGTCTCGTGGTTCCGGATGTGGCCGATGCCGGTGATCGTGCTCGGGGAATCCGCGAGGGCGGCGAGGGCGACGAGGGCCGGCGCGAGCTCACCTCCCGTGGAGAGGTCGAGAGTGACGCCGGTGAGATGCTCGCCCGCGGTGACCGTGAGACGGTCGCCCGCGCGGGTGACGATCGCGCCGAACAGCGGCAGCAGGTACGCGAGGTCGGCGCCGACCTGGGTCGTCTCGGCAGGCCAGCCCGTGATCGTGACGCTCCCGCCGGCCACGAGCGCGGCCGCGAGGAACGGCGCGGCGTTGGACAGGTCTGGTTCGATGTCGACGTCGATACCCCGGATCGGGCCGGGCTCGACGATCCATTCGCCGACGGCTGGGCTCGTCACGGTGACCCCGCGGCGGGCGAGGGTCGCGATCGTCATCTCGATGTGCGGCAGGCTCGGCAGGCGTTCGCCGTCGTGTCGGAGGTGCAGTCCGCGCTCGAACCGCGGGGCGGCGAGGAGCAGGCCGGAGACGAACTGGCTCGAGGTGGACGCGTCGATCGTGACCTCACCGCCGGAGAGGCTGCCGGTGCCGTGCACCGTGAACGGCAGCGCGTGGCGGCCGTCGTCGTTGATGTCGGCGCCGAGGGCGCTGAGGGAGGAGATCGTGGTCGCCATCGGGCGGCGGCGTGCACCGGCGTCGCCGTCGAACGTCGTCGGGCCGAGCGCGAGGGCGGCGACGGGCGGGAGGAAGCGCATCACGGTGCCGGCCAGGCCGCAGTCGATCGTCGTCGAGCCGAAGAGCTCGCCGGGGGTGACCCGGAGGTCCGTGCCGAACTCGCCGTCGCCGGGGACGGACTCGATCGTGGCGCCCAGCTGCCGGAGCGCATCGACCATCAGGTCGCTGTCGCGGGAGTGCAGCGGTGCGCGGAGGAGGGAGGGCCCGTCGGCGAGGGCCGCGAGCACGAGCTCGCGGTTGGTGAGCGACTTCGAACCCGGCAGGGAGACGACGGCGGCGAGCGGCCGCGCTGCAACAGGGGCCGGCCACCAGGCATCCGTCTCTTCGGGCGCGTTGTCGCCGTAGGGATCGAAATCGGGCTTGGAATATCTCGAGATCAACATCGGTTATCAGGATAGTCGGTGATGAACAGATGAGGGAGGTCCCGATGGTGCTGTCAACGGTGCTTGAACGACCCGAAACGTCCGTGATCGACGCATTAGAATTGTCCGTGATGACAACTGACGCGATCGACCTGCGAGACCTGTTCGAAGAACAGGCGATGCCCTACATCGACCAGCTCTACGCCGCAGCAATGCGGATGACGCGCAATCCTTCGGATGCGCAGGACCTGGTCCAGGAGACGTTCGTCAAGTCGTTCGCCGCTTTCAAGCAGTTCGAGCAGGGCACCAATCTCAAAGCGTGGCTCTACCGCATCCTCACGAACACATTCATCAACACCTATCGCAAGAAGCAGCGCGAGCCCTACCAGGGCACCATCGACGACCTCGAAGACTGGCAGCTCGGGGGCGCCGAATCGACGACCGCGATGGCGAGTCGCTCGGCAGAGGCCGAAGCGATCGATCACCTGCCGGACAGCGCCGTGAAGGACGCCCTGCAGTCCATCCCGGAAGACTTCCGGCTGGCCGTGTACTTCGCCGACGTCGAGGGCTTCTCCTACCAGGAGATCGCCGAAATCATGAAAACACCGATCGGCACCGTGATGAGCCGCCTGCACCGTGGCCGGCGACTCCTGCGTGACCTGTTGGCCGGCTATGCGCTCGAGCGCGGCCTGGGCTCAGCCCAGCCCGCATCCGGGACCCCGGCTGCAACGGGCCGGGCCGGTCGTAACACCTCTGGGAGCACGAAATGACCGATTGCGGCTGCGAGAAGGCCAAGGCCGAACTCGAGGAATACCTCCACAACGAACTCTGCGGCGAGGACACCGCCGATATCCAGGAGCACCTGGCCCACTGCACGGACTGCAGCAGCGAACACCTCGTCGGGCGCACCCTGACCGAGGCCGTGCAGCGCGCCTGCCGGGAGATCGCTCCGGAAGACCTCCGCGACCAGGTGTTGCTCAAACTGCGTACCATCCAGTCCTCGCACTGACTCCCGCCTGGCACTGACTCCTGCGTGGCGTGTCCCTCGCGGCACCGTCGTTCGGCGGATGCCCGTGACGGGTCACCCGGCGGACTGGCTGGTTTCGACGTCACTCTCGTCGACGTCGATGAAGGCGGCATCCGCGAAGGCAGCGTCGTCGCCGACGCCAGTCGCGACCGTTTCCGTCGTTGTGGCGTCGTCCCTGGCCGCGCCGGTCGGCGTGCCGGCCTCGACCGAACCCAGGTAGAACATCGCTCCCGTCGGGTCTGCGACCTGGGCGAAGGTGCCGAACTCCGAGTCCCACGGCTCGCGAAGCACCGCGCCGCCCAGCTCGACGACCCGGGCGGCGGCCGTTGCCGCGTCCGGGACGCCGAAGTACACCGCCCAGTGCGAGGGAACACCCTCCGGGAGGAACGCCGTCGAGTCCATGACCCCGGCGACGGGCATGCCCTCCGGCCCGATCGTGCTGTACCGGAATTCCGGGGTGTCGCTCAGGACCTGCGGGTCCCAGCCGAAGACGGTCGCGTAGAACGGCAGGGCGGCGTCGTAGTCCCGACTGCTGAGTTCGTGCCAGATCGGTGTCCCCGGCCGGGCGACGGTGTGGAAGCCGTCGAACTCAATGGGCTGCCAGATGCCGACCGCGGCGCCGGAGGGGTCCGCGAGCACCGCGGTGCGTCCCATCCCGCCGACCGTGAGCGGCTCCAGGAGCACCTGGCCTCCGGCTGCGACCGCGGCCGTCACCGTGTCGTCGACGTCGTCGACCGAGAGGTAGACGAGCCACGCGTCCGGCGCGTTCGACCCGTCAGGGGCGGCGGCCATTCCTGCGACATCTGCGGCTCCGCGCGAGAAGGTCACGTAGTTGCCGTATTCGGGTCCGGATTCGCTCGCGTGCCACCCGAAGAGCTGGGTGTAGAACTCACGGTCCTTCGAGGGATCCGAGGTCATCAGGTCGTTCCAGCAGGGTTCGCCGAGCCGGGTCACATCGCGGGTGGACACAGCAACACTCCTTCGGTCGCGTCGCGGTCCCTGTCACCTTCGAGGTCGCGATCGCGGCCAGCCTACGACCGGGCCCGTCTCCGGGCAATGCCCGTGCCCTTCCGGTCGAGAGTGCCCGCCAGAACGGGAACTCTCGACCGGAAAGGTACGCCTAGAGGGTGAGCGCGTTCCTCAGCAGGTCGACCTGTTCGGCGGCGTGCCGCTTCGCGGAGCCGGCCGCCGGCGATGCGGAGGCGGCCCGGGAGAACACCCGAACCGGGCGCTTGACGACCTTGCTGGTGCTGAAGTAGAAGAACGGCCAGGCGCCCTGGTTTTCCGGCTCATCCTGCACCCAGGCGAGTTCGGCGTCCGGGTACTGGGCGACGACCTGCTGAATCTCGGCTGCGGGCAGCGGGTAGAACTGCTCGATCCGCACGAGTGCGATCTCGGGGTTCGGGTTCTTCTCGAGCTCGCTGAGCAGGTCGTAGTAGAGCTTGCCCGCCATGAACAGCACGCGCTTGACAGCGGACTTGTCTGTGATGCGCGCGTCGTCGATCACGGGCTCGAAACGTCCGCTGGTGAAGTCGGCGACCGCGCTCGTCGCGCCGCGCAGGCGGAGCATCGACTTGGGCGTGAAGACCACGAGCGGGCGCCGCGGGCGCATGTACGCCTGGCGGCGCAGCAGGTGGAAGTACGAGGCCGGCGTCGAGGGGCGGGCGACGGTCATGTTGTTCTCGGCGCACAGCTGGAGGTAGCGTTCGATCCTCGCCGAGGAGTGGTCGGGGCCCTGGCCCTCGTACCCGTGCGGGAGGAGGAGCACGACGGAGGACCGCTGGCCCCACTTCTGCTCGGCGGAGGACACGAACTCGTCGATCACGGTCTGGGCGCCGTTGGCGAAGTCGCCGAACTGGGCCTCCCAGAGAACGAGCGCGTCGGCGCGTTCGACGGAGTAGCCGTACTCGAAGCCCATCGCCGCGTATTCGCTCAGGAGCGAGTCGTAGATCCAGAACCGGGCCTGGTCCTCGCTGAGGTTCGCGAGCGGCAGCCATTCCTGGCCGTTGATGCGGTCGTGGAGAACGGCGTGACGCTGCACGAAGGTGCCGCGGCGGGCATCCTGGCCGGCGAAGCGCACCGGGGTGCGCTCGAGCAGGAGGGAACCGAGGGCGAGGAGCTCACCGAACGCCCAGTCGATGTTGCCGTTCCGGCTCATGTCCGCACGCTTCTGCATGAGCTGCTGGAGCTTGTTGTGGACCGTGAAGCCGGCGGGCTTGTTGAGGAAGGCATCCCCTATGAGGTGCACGACCGCCTCGGGGACGCCCGTGGTCGCAGGCTCGCCGACGGCTTCGTCCTGGAGGTTGTTGCCGGAGGACAGGCCCTGGCTGCCGACGACCGGAATCGACGAGGACTGCGCGGCGTGCGTCTCCATGAACGCGCGTTCGAGGCGGTCCTGGAAGTCGGCGTGCGCGGCCTCGTACTCTGCCTCGGTGATGTCGCCACGTCCGACGAGCGCCTCGGTGTAGAGCTTCCGCACCGAGCGCTTGGCCTCGATCAGGTTGTACATCAGGGGCTGGGTCATCGAGGGGTCGTCGCCCTCGTTGTGGCCACGCCTGCGGTAGCAGATCAGGTCGATCACGACGTCGCGCTTGAACTCCTGGCGGTAGGCGAATGCGAGCTCAGCGACCCGCACGACGGCCTCGGGGTCGTCGCCGTTCACGTGGAAGATCGGCGCCTGGATGGTCTTCGCGACGTCCGTCGAATACACCGAGGTGCGCGCGTCGAGGGGCAGCGTCGTGAAGCCGACCTGGTTGTTGACGACGAGGTGGATCGTGCCGCCGGTGCGGAAGCCGCGCAGCTGGGACATCTGCAGCGTTTCGAGCACGATGCCCTGGCCGGCCATGGCTGCGTCGCCGTGCACGAGCACGGGGAGGGTCGAGAAGGTGCCGATCGGCTTGCGGTCCTGCTTGGCGCGCACGATGCCCTCGAGGACGCCGTCGACGGCTTCGAGGTGCGAGGGGTTCGCGGCGAGGTACACCGGGATCTCCACGCCGTTGTTTCCGCGGAAGCTGCCCTCCGTGCCGAGGTGGTACTTGACGTCCCCTGAGCCCTGCACGCTTCTGGGGTCCTGGGTGCCCTCGAACTCGCGGAAGATCTGGCCGTAGGTCTTTCCGGCGATGTTGGTGAGCACGTTCAGCCGGCCACGGTGGGCCATGCCGATCGCGACGCCGTCGAGGCCGGCATTCGCCGCACCTTCGAGGATCGCGTCGAGGAGCGGGATGGTGGACTCGCCGCCCTCGAGGCTGAACCGCTTCTGGCCGACGTACTTGGTCTGCAGGAAGGTCTCGAAGGCCTCGGCCTCGTTGAGCTTTCCGAGGATGCGCATCTGCTCGTCATGCGTGGGCTTGACGTAGGTCTTCTCCATCTTTTCCTGCATCCACTTGCGCTGGGCAGGGTCCTGGATGTGCATGTACTCGATGCCGGTCGTGCGGCAGTAGGAGTCGCGGAGCACACCGAGGATGTCGCGGAGCAGCATCAGCCGCTGGCTGCCGAAGCCGCCCGTGACGAACTGGCGGTCGAGGTCCCAGAAGGTCAGGCCGTGGTTGGCGATGTCGAGGTCGGGGTGGGTGCGCTGGGTGTATTCGAGCGGGTCGACGTCGGCCATCAGGTGTCCGCGGACCCGGTAGGCGTTGATCAGTTCCTGCACGCGCGCGGTCTTGTCGACGGCGCTCGCGAGGTCGACGCTGATGTCGGGCGCCCAGTGGATCGGGTCGTATGGAATGCGCAGCGCCGCGAAGATGTCTTCGTAGAAGTGGTGCCCGCCGATGAGGAGCTCGTGCACGATCTTGAGGAATTCGCCGGAGCCGGCGCCCTGGATGACGCGGTGGTCGTAGGTGCTCGTGAGGGTGATGGTCTTGGAGATGGCCAGGCCGGTGAGCGTCTTGACGCTCGCACCCTGGAACTCGGCCGGGTAGTCGAGGGCGCCGGCGCCGATGATGCAGCCCTGCCCCTTCATCAGCCTGGGGACGGAGTGCACGGTCCCGATGCCGCCCGGGTTGGTGAGCGAAACGGTCGCGCCGGAGAAGTCGTCGGCGGTCAGCTTGTTCTTGCGCGCGCGGGTGACGAGGTCTTCGTAGGACGACAGGTACTCGCCGAAGGTCATGGTGTCCGCACGCTTGATCGCGGGGACCATCAGGGCGCGGGTGCCGTCCGGCTTGGGCAGGTCGATCGCGATGCCGAGGCCGACGTGGGCGGGAGCGACGACGGAGGGCTTTCCGTCGATCTCGTCGTACCAGACGTTCTGGCTCGGGAACATCTTGAGGGCCTTGATCAGCGCCCAGCCGATCAGGTGCGTGAAGGAGACCTTGCCACCGCGGGACCTGCGCATGTGGTTGTTCATCACGATGCGGTTGTCGATCAGGAGCTTGGCCGGGATGGTGCGCACGCTCGTCGCCGTTGGCACGGTGAGGCTCGTGGCCATGTTGGCGGCGAGGCTCTTCTGCATGCCGCGGAGCGGGGTGACGAGGTCCTGCGTCTCGGCAGTGCCCGCCGGCGCCGGCTGGCCCTTGACCGGCGCGTCGGCAGGGACGGGGAGCGAACGCGGGGCGGTCGAGGTGGTGCGGGCGGTGCGCTGGCCGCCGATGATCGCGATCGGTGCCGTGATCGGGGCGGGCTCGACC
>NZ_JASJXJ010000109.1:0-13662 GCF_035018685.1 Cryobacterium sp. RTC2.1 | reverse complement strand
AAGGTGGCCATGCTCGGCGCGATGTACGGTGCGACGACGGGGGAGAGCGGGCGGTTGCTGCCCCGGCTCGCGCGGGCGTATCCGCGGGCACTCGCGTTGACCGAGACAGCCGCGCGCGCAGGCGAGCGCGGCGACCAGGTCACGACCAGGCTGGGCCGGTCCTCGCCGCCTCCCGGAGAAGAGTGGTATGCCGCGCAGTCTCTGGCTTCGTCGGAGGGAGCCGGCGATGCCGATGAGCGGAGGGCGCGCACCCAGGCCAGGGACTGGGGTCGTTTCACGCGCAACTTCGTGGTGCAGGGGAGTGCGGCCGAGTGGGCGTTGTGCTGGATGGCGGAAATCCGGCGGGAACTCCGGAAACTGGCGTCGGACGTCGGCGCAGATGCCGGATCCGGGTTGGAGCCCCGGTCTCCTTCCCGGGCTCCTTCCGGGTCTTCTTCCGGGTCCCGTTCCGGTCGGGGCGGTGTCGTGTTCGCCGATATCCCGCACCTGGTGTTCTTCCTCCACGACGAGGTCATCGTGCATACCCCGGAGCATCTGGCGGCCAGGGTCGCGACCATTATCGAAGATGCCGCGGCCACGGCGGGGAGGCACCTGTTCGGCACCTTCCCTGTCGACTTCCTGCTGACCGTCGCCACCGTCGACAACTACGGCGACGCGAAATAGCGCCCGCCGCGGCAATAAACCCGGGCCCGTGCCCGTTGCACTGAAGACACTCACACGACGGGATGGCGCAGGCATGACACAGCAGGTAGAGCAGGGCAGCGCAGACCAGGGCGGCGCATTCCAAGGCAACGACGCCCAGGGCAGCACAGACCAGGACCGGACGGACGCCGCACTCGCACGGCTCGCCGAATTCCGGGACGCACGCTCCCGCGCGGTCGTCGGCCCGCGCGGCAACCTCGCCCTCGTGAACACCCAGTGGATCACCGGTGACCCCGCGGTCGGCCAGCCGGTCTGGGGCGTCCCCGGGTTATGGGCGCCGCTCCCCGCTGGGGTGTCCGGGCTCGCGCTGACAGCGGCAGCGAGCGAGGGGATCACCGTCGACGGTGACGTGGTCGATGGATCGGTGCTCGTGGCCGGACTCGACGCGATGCAGCCCTCGAGCATCCGCTTCAGCGACACGCTCACGGGAACGGTGATCGCCGGCGAAGACGGCGGGTATGCCCTCCGGGTCTGGGACGCCGCCTCCGAGGGAATCCGCGATTTCGGCCGGATCGATGCATTCCCCTACGATCCGGACTGGGTGGTCGAGGCGACGTTCACGCCGATCCCCGGGCGGGGTGAGGTCAGCATCGCACACCTGCAGGATGAGGGACGGACCCGCCAGCGCGCCCTGCCCGGCGAGATCACCTTCACCAGGGATGGCATCGACTACAACCTCGTTGCCTTCGAGGACGGGCCGAGCCTGCTCCTCGTGTTCGCCGACGCGACCAACGGGGTCAGCACCTACAGCGTCGGCCGATTCCTGCGCGTCTCACCGGAGGGCGACGGAACGATTCGCCTCGACTTCAACCGGGCCTACCTGCCGCCGTGCGCCTTCAGCTACAACTTCAACTGCCCGATCGCACCTGCCCAGAACCGACTCACCATCCCGATCGAGGCCGGCGAGCGCATGGTCCTGACCGCGGACGGCACGCCGCTGCACGACTGAACCGATCGTCTCGACTTTCGGCGAAGTCGTCCACGGGCTGCATCGTCCACGGGCTGCGTCTCATACTTCTTCCGGACTGGACGCCGTGATCGAGCTATGCCGCCACCGCCGGCCGCCGGCCGCGCCGTGGCTTCTGAAGATTGAGACCGTGCCCGAACTCGCCTGGGGCGGCGGCCAGCGTGCGCTCCGTGCTCTCGAGCCAGGCCAGTGCCGCGGTCGCGAGGGCATGCCGCGCCCCCGCGCCGAGCAGGTCCTGCCCGGCGCCCGGCCGGAGCTCCCCGCCGTGCGCCCCGGCGACGGTGTTGTCGCTTCCTGCGCCGGGACCGGAGTCCGCAAGGTCGGACTCCCAGTGCGTGCGATAGCGGGCGATGATGCCGAGAACGTCCGTATCAGGGAGTGACGACGCGAGCAGCACCCGGTCGACGAGGTCGTTCCACTCCTCGCCGACGGCGCTCTCCGTCGCGGTCAGCCAGGCAGATGCTTCGCTCAATCCGGACGAGGTCGCCCGGTACAGGGGGAGTCCGTCGTCAGTGGTCCCTGCCGATTCCACGACTCCCTGTTTCACGAGTCGCTCGAGAGTGCCGTAGACCTGGCCGGCGTTCACGTTCCGGCGACCGGCCGTACGGGAACTGAGTTCAGCGTGAAGCTGGAATCCGTATGCCGGACCGATCGACAGGATCACAAGCAGACAACTGCGTACCGACACCGGGCCTCCGAAGCGAGAGATAGCTATACCGAGTATAGCGAACCGGTCCACGGGAAAACGCGCGGGAACCGGTTGAACTGGTGGGATCAAATAACCCGATCTTCCTTGAATACCCACAGGCGGCTGAGGCATAATCCAAGGAGACGGCAGCAATTCCGTCGTAGCGACAAGTTCACACTCGCTTGCATCGTATTGAATCCGCAGTTCTGAGGTCGTTGGGGAAGACGCATCTCACAGAACGGAGAAAATCGATGACAGCAATACCTGCGCGCCGGCCACCAACTGCGCGAGGGGTGCTTTTGGTGCATTCGTCGCCACGGGCACTCAGCCCGCATGTGGAGTGGGCGGTCGGTCGCGCCCTCGGCGAGGCCGTCAACTTCGACTGGTCCGATCAGCCGGTGCTCACGGGTTCCCAGCGCGCCGAATACCACTGGGAGGGCGCACCAGGGACCGGCGCGTGCCTCGCATCCGCGCTGCTCGGATGGGACCACTTGCGCTTCGAAGTGACCGAGGACGCCGGGTTCGGCGTCGATGGCGGGCGGTGGCTGCACACGCCGGAGCTCGGCATTTTCTTCGCACAGACCGACACCGTCGGGAACATCGTGATCCCGGAAGACCGGATTCGCTACGCCATGGAATCCGCCGGCGCGAACGCCGTCGAACTGCATCGCGAACTGCGCCTCGCCCTCGGGCAGGCCTGGGACGACGAACTCGAACCCTTCAGGCACGCGAGCGACTTCAATTCCGTGGTCTGGCTGCACAAGGTCGGCTGACAGTCCTGATTCGCACAAGGCCGGGGAAAGAGACACCTGGCGGAAACGAGAAAAGGCGGAAACGAGAACAGGCCCGACCCCGGGGGGTCGAGCCTGTTGCTGATAGACGTCCGAAGGGACCGAGCTTGTCGACTAGACCGAGCGGAAGGCCACGACGGCGTTGTGGCCGCCGAATCCGAACGAGTTGCTGATCGCGAGCAGGTTGCCGCCGGGCAGGGTGCGCGGTGAGGTCACGACGTCGAGCGGAATGGCCGGGTCCTGCTCGACGAGGTTGATCGTCGGCGGGGCGGTCCGCGTCGAGAGCGCCATCACGGTGAAGAACGCCTCGATCGCACCTGCACCACCGAGCAGGTGCCCGGTGGATGCCTTCGTCGCGGAAACGGGGATGCCCTCGAGCAGGTCGCCGAACACGCGACGGAGTGCGTTGTACTCAGCGATGTCCCCGACTGGCGTGCTTGTCGCATGCGCATTGATGTGGGCGACATCACTGAGATCGGCACCCGCGTTGCGGATGGCGGTGACCATAGCCCGGGCGGCCGCCGATCCCTCGGGGTCGGGAGCCGTGATGTGGTACGCGTCACTCGTGACGGCACCGCCGAGCAGTTCGGCGTAGATGTGCGCACCGCGGGCCTTGGCGTGTTCTTCGGTTTCGACGACGAGTGCTGCTGCACCCTCGCCGAGCACGAAGCCGTCGCGTGACACGTCGTACGGGCGTGAGGCATGGGCCGGGTCGTCGTTCCGCTTGGACAACGCCTGCATCGCCGCGAACGACGCGATCGGCAGTGGGTGGATCGCGGCTTCCGAGCCACCGGCGATGACGACGTCCGCGCGGCCGGCCTGCAGCCGGTCATAGGCGTTGACGAGGGACTCGGTGCTCGACGCGCAGGCGGAGACGACGGTCGTGATACCGGCGCGGGCGTGCAGGTCCATGCCGATTGCCGCGGCGGGACCGTTCGGCATCAGCATCGGGACGGTCATCGGCAGCACGCGGCGTGGGCCGCGTTCGCGCAGGGTGTCCCAGGCGTCGAGGAGGGTCCACACGCCGCCGATGCCGGTGGCCCAGTCGACGGCGAGCCGGTCGGCTTCGACCTCGGGAGATCCGGCATCCGCCCAGGCCTCGCGGCCGGCGATCAGCGCGAACTGGCTCGAGGGGTCGAGACGCTTGATCTCGTGCCTGGCGAGGACCTCGCTGGCGGGGACCCGCGCCTGCGCGGCGAAGGTGATCGGCAGCTGGGTGCGTGCGACCCATTCCTGCTCGAGGGTGGTGGCGCCGGACTCGCCGTTCAACAGCGCAGCCCAGGTCTCGGCGGCAGTGCCTCCGAGAGGGGAGGTCGCACCGATTCCGGTGATAACGATCTTCTTGGTCATATGCAACTCTCCGTGGTACATCAAAACGGCGGGCGGAGCCCACAGACCAGGCCGGTCGGCGATGCCGGCCGGCCTGGGCTCGTTAGTTTTAGTCCTGGGCCTTGACGATGAAGTCGACGGCGTCGCCGACGGTCTTAAGGTTCTTGACCTCTTCGTCGGGGATCTTCACGTCGAACTTCTCTTCTGCGTTGACGACAATGGTCATCATCGAGATGGAATCGATGTCGAGGTCGTCGGTGAACGACTTACCCATCTCAACCGTGTCAGCCGCAATGCCGGTCTCATCATTGATGAGCTCAGCGAGGCCGGACAGTACTTCTTCGGTGGACAATGCCATTTTTTTCTCCTTGGGGTGTCTCGTATGACCGAGATTCAGTTTAGAGGCGGTACGGGAAAACTACGGGAGCACGACGACCTGCGCGCCGAACACCAGTCCGGCTCCGAAGCCGATCTGCAGGGCGAGACCGCCACTGAGCTCAGGGTGTTCGGCAAGCAGGGTGTGCGTGGCGATCGGGATCGACGCCGACGAGGTGTTCCCCGTTGTGGCGATATCGCGCGCGATGACGACGGACTCGGGGAGCTTGAGCAGCTTCGCGAACTCGTCGATGATGCGCATGTTGGCCTGGTGCGGGATGAAGGCCGCGAGGTCGGCACTGGTCACGCCGGCGGCCTCGAGGGCCTGCTTGGCGACCTTGGCCATGTCCCAGACCGCCCAGCGGAAGACTGTCTGGCCCTCCTGGCGGAGCGTGGGCCACTCGGATTCACCGCGGTGGTATTCCTGCAGGGTGTGATTCATCTGGATCGCGCCGGCCTTGGAACCGTCGGACCCCCAGACGGTGCTCGAGATACCGGGGTAGTCGCTCGGACCGATCACGACGGCGCCTGCGCCGTCGCCGAGGAGGAACGAGATGCTGCGGTCGGTCGGGTCAACGAGGTCGGAGAGCTTTTCGGCCCCGACGACGAGCGCGTAGTGAGCGACACCGGTGCGGATGAGGGCGTCGGCCTGGGCCACGGCATATGCGTAACCGGCACAGGCGGCGTTGATGTCGTAGGCAGCGGCCGGGTTGGCGCCGACCTTGTCGGCGAGGACGGCGGCCATCGACGGGGTCTGGCGGCCGTTGCTGATGGTGGCGACGATGACGGCGTCGATCAGGGTCGGGTCGATGCCGGACTTCTCGATGGCCTCGGTGGCGGCAACGACGGCGAGGTCGACGGCCTGGACGTCCTTGCTGGCCCTGACGCGGCTGATGATGCCGGTACGCTGCTGGATCCACTCGTCGGACGAGTCGATCGGACCGACCAGGTCGTCGTTGGGAACGGTCAGGTCACCGCGGGCGGCACCGACCGACAGGATGCGCGTGAACGCGGGGCCGTGCGACTGCTGGAGTGTGGGCTTGGTCATGGTCTCTTTCCGTCGGGCTTACTGCTGGTCGATCAGTGCAAACGCGGCGGGCAAATCGTCCGGGGTCTTGATCGCGACGCTGGGTACGCCTTTGAGTGCACGCTTCGCAAGGCCGACGAGGGCGCCGGCTGGCGCGATCTCGATGATTCCGGTGACGCCAGCGGCCTCGAAAGACTGCATGCACATGTCCCACCGTACCGGCGAGGAGACCTGGTCGACGAGATATCCGACGAACCGCGCGCCGTCGGCGACCTGGCTGCCGTCCCGGTTCGTCCAGATCGGCAGGGTCGGGTTCGAGGGGGTGAGACGCGCGGCGACCGCGGCGAGCGAGGCGACGGCAGGCTGCATATACCGGGTGTGGAATGCACCGGCGACCTGAAGGGGGATGACACGCGAACGGGCAGGCGGAGCGGCGGAGAGACGGGCGAGTGCGTCGATCGCACCGGCTACGACGACCTGGCCGCCGCCGTTGAAGTTGGCCGGTTCGAGGCCGAGTTCGGTGAGGAGCGTGAGAAGTTCGGCTTCGTCGCCGCCGAGCACGGCGCTCATCCCGGACGGTTCGAGGGCTGCGGCCTCTGCCATCGCCGCGCCGCGTTCGCGCACGAACCCGAGGGCATCGGCGTCGTTCAGGATGCCGGCCCCGGCTGCGGCGGTGATCTCGCCGACTGAGTGCCCCGCGATCCCCGCGATGCGGTCGCGGCGACCGCCGGCGAAGAGCGCCCGCATGGTGAGGATTCCGGACGCAACGATCAGTGGCTGGGCGACGGCCGTGTCACGGATGGTGTCGGCGTCACTGACCGTGCCATGGGTGACAAGGTCGAGTCCGCTCGCGGCGGACATCGCGTCGAGTCCGGCGGCGAAGGCGGGGTCTTCAAGCCAGGGAACGAGGAAACCAGGGGTTTGCGAGCCCTGTCCGGGACAGACGACAACAATCATTCCCCTAGTCTCCCAAGCTCAATTCGCCGCGGAGTGTCGATGATCGACCAAGTATCCGGAAAACGTTTGTGTCTTCCCGCAGAAACAGGTCAAACGAGGGGTGTCAGCGTCGGCGGGTGGAGCCGTCGTGGTCGCTGATCGAGCCGAGGATGAGCGCGGACTGCAGGATGAGCGCCTCACGGGCGCCCGTCGCGTCGTAGCCGATGACCTCGGAGACGCGCTTCAGGCGGTAGCGCACGGTGTTGGGGTGAACAAAGAGTTCCCTGGCCGTCGCTTCAAGCGAGCGGCCGTTGTCGAGGTAGCACCACAGCGTCGTGAGCAGTTCGGTCGAGTGCGCCTGGAGCGGCCGGTAGATGCGGTGGATGAGGGTGGCGCGGGCGAGCGGGTCGCCTGCGAGCGCACGCTCCGGGAGCAGGTCGTCCGCCTGGACAGGGCGCGGCGCGTTCCGCCACGACCTGGCTACGGCGAAACCGGCCAGGGCCGCCTTCGCGCTCTTGGAGGCGTCGACGAGGTTGGGCACTTCGTGTCCGAGCACGAGGTGCCCGGCACCGAAGCTCGGTTCCAGTTGCACCGCGATCTCCATGAACGTCAGGGCGGATGCCGTCCCGACGGTGTCCTCGGAGTCCGCTGAGGCGGGGTGCGCGCGACCGATCACGAGAACAAGCCGGTTTCCCTGCACCCCGATCAGCACGTCGGCGGCCATGTGCCGCGCGGAGCGGCGCAGCTGGTCGACATCGAGCATCTTCGGGGTGGTGCCGACGAGCACGCAGACCTCGCCGTGGCCGTGCCAGCCGAGTGCGGCGATCCGGCTCGGCAGTTCGTCGTCGTACTCGCCGCTGAGGATCGAGTCGACCACGAGGGCCTCGAGCCGCACGTCCCAGAGCCCGCGTGCCTCGGCGGCGCGCGCGTAGACATCCGCAGCTCCGAAGGCGATCTCGCGGGAGTAGAGCAGGATCGCCTCGCGGAGGATCTCGCCGCCGTCCTTGACGCGTTCCTCGACGACCTCGACGGAGACCCGGATGAGCTGGAGGGTCTGCTGCAGGCTCACCGAGCGCAACAGCTCCCGCGGCGCGGCACCGAAGACGTCGGCCGCGATCCACGGAGTGGATTTCGGGTCGTCGAACCACGCGATGAAGGACGTGATGCCCGCCTGGGCCACCAGCCCGACCGAGGACCGCCGTCCTGGCGGCATATCGCCGTACCAGGGCAGCGTGTCCTCGAGTCGTTTCAGGGTCGCCGTGGACAGCTCCCCTGAGATGGTGCGCAACCAGGCGAGCGTCTGCTCCTTCGTCTTCGGTGCCGGGGCCACAGTCGGGTTAGCTCTCGCCCCCGGCGGAGCCCGTTGTGCCCGCGGTCACGTCGTGCAGCTGGTACTTCTCGATGGCCTGGCCGACGACCGCCCTGTCGATCTCGCCGCGACGGGCGAGCATCTCGAGGGTGCGGACGACCATGGACGGTCCGTCGATCTTGAAGAACCGACGGGCGGCAGGGCGGGTGTCCGAGAAGCCGAAGCCGTCCGCGCCGAGGGTGGCGAAATCGCCGGGGATGAACTGGCGGATCTGGTCGGGCACGGCGTGCATGAAGTCGCTGACCGCGATGAACGGGCCGGCGGCTCCGGCGAGCTTCTTCGTGACGTACGGCACCTGCGGGCCCTGGTCGGGGTTGAGGAAGTTGTGCTCCTCCGCCCGCATGCCGTCGCGGCGCAGTTCGGCCCAGGACGTGACGGACCAGACATCGGCCGAGACTCCCCAGTCGGAGGCGAGCAGGGCCTGCGCCTCGAGCGCCCACGGCACGGCGACACCGGAGGCCAGGAGCTGCGCCTTCGGTCCGGTGACCTGCGAGTGGTTGATCCGGTGGATGCCGTGCACGATGCCGTCGACGTCGACCTCGTCGGGCTCGGCCGGCTGCACGGCCGGCTCGTTGTACACGGTGATGTAGTACATGACGTTCGGGTCGTCGTGCAGGCCGCCGTACATCCGCTCGAGACCGGAACGCACGATGTGCGCGATCTCGTACCCGTACGCCGGGTCGTAGGACACGACGGCAGGGTTGGTGGATGCGAGGAGCGGCGAGTGGCCGTCGGCGTGCTGCAGTCCCTCACCGGTCAGGGTCGTGCGACCCGCGGTGGCTCCGATCATGAAGCCGCGGGCCATCTGGTCGCCGGCGGCCCACATGGCGTCGCCGGTGCGCTGGAATCCGAACATCGAGTAGAACACGTAGATCGGGATGAGCGGCTCACCCTGGGTGGCGTAGGTGGTCCCGACGTTCGTGAACGCGGCCATCGCGCCGGCCTCGTTGATGCCGACGTGCAGGATCTGGCCCTGCGGGCTCTCCTTGTACGCGAGCAGCTGGGCGTGGTCGACGGACGTGTACTGCTGGCCGTTCGGGTTGTAGATCTTGGCGTTCGGGAAGAACGCGTCGATTCCGAAGGTGCGGGCCTCGTCGGGGATGATCGGGACGATGCGGTTTCCGAAGTCCTTGGCGCGCAGGAGCTCCTTGAGCAGACGGACGAACGCCATCGTCGTGGCGATCTCCTGCGTGCCGGAGCCTTTCAGGGTCGGCGCGTACGTCGAGTCCTGCGGGAGGTTGACCTGGGTGTACTTGCTCCGGCGTTCCGGCACGTAGCCGCCGAGGGCGCGGCGGCGTTCGTGCAGGTACTGGATCGCCTCGTCGTTCTCGTCCGGACGGTAGTACGGCGGGAGGTAGGGGTTCTCCTCGAGCTGGGCATCCGTGATCGGCATGTGGGTGCTGTCACGGAAGGTCTTCAGGTTCTCGAGGGTGAACTTCTTCATCTGGTGGGTCGCGTTGCGGCCCTCGAAGCTCGGGCCGAGGGCGTAGCCCTTGACGGTCTTCGCGAGGATGACGGTCGGCTGGCCCTTGTGCTCCGACGCGGCCTTGAACGCCGCGTAGACCTTGCGGTAGTCGTGGCCGCCACGCTTGAGGTTCCAGATCTCGTCGTCGGTGTAGCCTTCGACGAGCTTCAGGGCGCGCGGGTCGCGGCCGAAGAAGTTCTCGCGAACGTATGCGCCGCTCTCGGCCTTGTACGTCTGGTAGTCGCCGTCGGGGGTGACGTTCATCAGGTTGAGCAGGGCGCCGTCGACGTCGCGGGACAGGAGGTCGTCCCACTCGCGGCCCCAGACGACCTTGATGACGTTCCAGCCGGCACCGCGGAAGAAGCTCTCGAGCTCCTGGATGATCTTTCCGTTTCCGCGGACGGGTCCATCGAGGCGCTGCAGGTTGCAGTTGATGATGAAGTTGAGGTTGTCGAGACCCTCGTTCGCGGCGACCTGGAGTTGGCCGCGGCTTTCGACCTCGTCCATCTCACCGTCGCCGAGGAACGCCCAGACCTGCTGGTCGCTGGCGTCCTTGATTCCGCGGTTGGTGAGGTACCGGTTGGTCTGCGCCTGGTAGATGGCGTTGATCGGACCGAGGCCCATCGACACCGTCGGGAACTGCCAGAACTCCGGCATCAGGCGCGGGTGCGGGTAGGACGACAGTCCCTGCGGCGCGTGCGACTTCTCCTGGCGGAAGCCGTCGAGCTGGTTCGCGGTCAGGCGGCCCTCGAGGAATGCCCGGGCGTAGGTGCCGGGGGAGGCGTGGCCCTGGATGAAGATCTGGTCTCCGCCACCCGGGTGGTCCTGGCCGCGGAAGAAGTGGTTGAAGCCGACCTCATAGAGGGCGGCGGATGAGGCGTATGTCGAGATGTGTCCGCCGACGGAGATCCCGGGTCGCTGTGCGCGGTGCACGAGCACGGCTGCGTTCCAGCGGATCCAGGCGCGGTAGCGGCGCTCGATGTCTTCATCGCCGGGGAAGTCCGGCTCGTTGCCGGCCGCGATCGTGTTGATGTAGTCGGTGGTGGGCACCATGGGGACGCCCAGGTGCAGTTCCTTGGATCGTTTGAGCAGGCTCAGCATGATCTCGCGGCCGCGTTCGTGTCCCTGGGCGGCCACGAGTGCGTCCAGAGATTCGGACCACTCTTTCGTCTCTTCCGGATCCGCATCCGTGCTGTTCACCGAGTATGGGTCCTGGTCGTTGACAGTCACAGTCGACCTCTCTCTATCGGGCAGGTCGTGTGATACGCGACCGTGCCTGGTTAGGCGTGCCGCAAAGCGGTCCCTGTGGACCGCTGGCACCACGCCAGCCTACAGATTCCAGCTGTGTGCCGCGCACGCGCGGCCGGTACGCGACGAACGCTGTCAGCGAAAGAATTGTCTAGGTTTCCCCCATCCCCGGGGCTAGGCTGTTCCGGCGCTTGCCACTGGTGGCTGACGCAGGAAAGGACGCACTATGGCTCTGGAGAATGACACCCAGGCACCCGACTTCGAATTGGTCAACCAGTACGGCGAGCACATCCAGCTCAGCCAGTATCGCGGTGACAAGTCGGTGGCATTGGTCTTCTTCCCTCTCGCGTTCTCGGGAATCTGCAGTGGCGAGTTGTGCACCCTGCGCGACAACCTGAGCCTGTTCGAGAACAGTGGTGTTGAACTCCTGGGTATTTCGGTGGATTCCCGGCACGCGCTGCGCGCCTGGGGAGAGCAGGAGAACTACGGATTCAACCTCCTCGCCGACTTCTGGCCGCATGGAGCCGTCGCCAAGGAATACGGCGTCTTCCTCGAGGAGAAGGGTTTCTCGAACCGCGCAACCTTCCTGATCGACCCGGACGGCATCATCCGTGCGAGCTTCATCACGGCTCCCGGCGAGGCGCGTTCGCTCGACGCATACCGTGCCGCGATCGGCGAACTCCAGCCCGCGTGACCCGATCGCCGCTCCCACCGGTATAGTGGTGTCGGTTCAACCCCGGCGGAAGTCGATACGCAGGGGCCTTTAGCTCAGTTGGTAGAGCGCCACGTTTACACCGTGGATGTCATCGGTTCGAGCCCGGTAGGGCCCACCAGTAGGTCAGCACCTCGGGGTGTCCGAGAGTGATTCCCCGGTTGACCGGGATCTGGTCTCACGGGTTAGGCTTGGGGTAATTCGGTGAGTCCTGCCGGGACTCCCGTGTGAACCGGTCGCTCCTCCGGGAGCCGAAAGGTCGTGTGTGCCAGTGGCTCTCCTGTGGAGTGATCTGCGAGTGGATGTCCCGGTCGGCCGGAGCAGGCATGCCCCCGGGGCACAGGACCCGGCCCGTGTCCCCCGTTAGCCGTGCGGCATTCGATACTGCCGCCCGGGAACTCGAAGCCTGGGACGACTCCGGCACGGAGCTCTGCGCCCCGTTCCTGAGAGTGCTCCCCATCGATGGAGCAGCGATCTCCACCCTCGGCGCGCCCTTCGGGACCGAGACGATCAGCGCGAGCGACGCGTTCGCCGCCCGGATCGACGAACTGCAATTCGATCTCGGCGAGGGACCGTGCTGGCGGGCGCTCGCGACCCGGCGCCCGGTCCTCTCGCCGGACATCCGCCTCGAGCAGAATCCGGCCTGGCCGATGTTTCGCGCGGCACTCGACGACGCGGAGGTCGGGGGACTGTTCGCCTTCCCTCTCGTCATCGGAACGCTCGAGATCGGCGCCGTCGACCTCTACTCGTCCGTTGCCGGCCCGTTGCCGCCGGAGGCTGTCGCCGACGCAACGGAACTCGCGGATATCGTCGCCCGGGTCGTGTTGCGCCGGGCGCTTCGAGACCACGTCTCCGTGGAACAGGATCCGGAGCGACTGGATGCCGACGGACCGAACCCTGCCGACCCGACGCAACCGGAAGCCGAGGGATTCTCGCGCCGCGTGATCCACCAGGCCACGGGGATGATCCTTGCCCAGCTGAATCTCTCCGCCACGGATGCATTGCTGCTCCTCCGTGGTTACGCTTTCTCAAACGGACGATCGGTGCGGTCCGTCGCACACGATGTGGTCGCCCGGAAAATTGATTTCTCCACGGTTATCGCACCTTAGGATTACAACATGGTCACACAATCCCGGGAGGGTCAGCTCGTCGAGACGTTCGTCACGCTGGCCGACACGCTCGTCGTCGGCTACGACGTCGTCGACCTCCTGCAGACTCTCGTCGAGCGGTGCGCGCTCCTCTTCGGAGCGTCCGCGGTGGGTATCATCCTCTCGGCCGGTCACGGAGACTTCGAGGTCGTGGCCTCCACCAACGAGCGCACCCGGCTGGTCGAAATCCTCCAGCTGCGAGCGGGCGCCGGTCCCTGCGTCGAGTGCGTGACGACCGGTGCCGCTGTCGCCATTCCCGACCTCGACGTCGTCGCCCCGAAATGGCCCCTCTTCCGTGCGGGTGCACTCGAACAGGGATTCCTCTCGATGCACGCCGTTCCCCTGCACCTGCGGGCGACGACCATCGGCTCACTCAATCTTTTCTGGGACCGTCTCGGCGGCCTTGGCGCCGAGGACCTGCGCACCGTTCAGGCCCTCGCGGACACGGCGACGATCGGAATCCTGCAGGAACGCGCGATCCGCGAGAGCGACATCGCTCGCGCACAGCTCCAGCACGCGCTCAACAGCCGCGTCGTGATCGAACAGGCCAAGGGCGTCATCGCGTTCATGCACGACGTCGACATGAGCGAGGCGTTCACGATGCTCCGTGACTACGCCAGGAGCCACAACAGGCCGCTCGCCGAAGTATCCGCGGCCGTCGTCGATCGCACCCTTCGCCTCTGAACCGGTTCTGCATATACTGGGGTTGCGCCCCGGACCCTGGCTGCACATGGACAGTTCACTGAGCCAGTGAGGGAAGACGATGAAGCGCATATTCCACGCAGGGGGATCCGTCGTAACCGGGAGTGACCTTGCCGATGCTGTCATGCAGTATGCCGAGAGACTGAGTACCCGAGGCCAGGTCGAAGTTGTCGACATTCCCGTCATCGGCGACAGCGGTCAGG
>NZ_JASJXJ010000108.1:0-13716 GCF_035018685.1 Cryobacterium sp. RTC2.1 | reverse complement strand
ACGCCGTGGCATCCGAACCTGAGGTCACCGGGGCGGATCCTGCCGTGGGAGCGGAGGTCGTTCCCGCGCCAGACCCTGACGGAGCCGGCGAACCAGATGTCGCGCTGCTGTCACCGAGGATCGAGACGGAGTTACCGCCGACCGTCACCGGTGCAGCGACTTCAGGGACGACCTGCGTACCTGATGCGATGCCGTCCGCACCCGAGGTCACCCGGCCGGAGCCGGCCGCGGGAGCGGAGGCATCCGCCGTGCTCGCGGACGGTGTGCCCGTTGACGCCGAATCACCGATGACACTCACCGCGTTGCCCGATGCCGTGATCGGCACGTCGACGCTGGTGAGGCCCTGTGTGCCGCCGAGAAGGGAGTCGGTTCCTGTTGTCGTTGCCGGGGCCAGGGTGACCGCCGGGGCTGGGCCGGGGGCCGGTCCGGTCGACCCGGTCGAGGTCGAGTCGCCGAGCACCGAGATGGCGTTGCCGGACGCGGTCACCGGGGCCGCGACCGGGGCGACGACCTGGGTGCCGGAGGCGGTCCCGTCGGAGCTCGAGGTGGTTGCAGCGGCTGGCGCCGGTGTGGCTGCAGGAGCAGGAGCCGACGCGGAGGCAGCCGCAGGAGCCGGTGCCGTGCTGGCGGAGTCGCCCACGACGCTGATCGCGTTGCCGGAGACCTGGACAGGGGCCGTGGTGTCGGTGACGACCTGGGATCCCGAGAGGGTTCCGGAGTCGCCGCTGGTGTCTGCGGCGTGCGCCGCGGTCGTGCCGAGGAGCGAGAGCGCCCCGACGAAGAGGGTGCCGTAGAGCGCCCTGGACAGAGTGATGTTCACGATGGTTCTCCTTGAAAGTGTGAGTGAGCCGCGCGAGGGACGCGTGGCGGTGGTCCGCATGCCGTCGGGATAGCACGGCAGGGACCTACTCAGGCGGGAGAAGAACCGGGGTCGATGGAGAGGGAGGACGGCAGGGCGTCGTCCTCGAAAGTGAGACGGAGAGCCGCGACAGACGCGGCGCGTGTTGATCCGCACGTTGCGAGCAGAGATGCCGAACTGCCGCCGCCCGGTGCTGCGGCATCCGGAGTGGGCTGCGGCAGGTTAACGGGGTGCCCCGGCGTGCCGAGCGGGGCTCCGGTAGCGGATGCCGCGGCATCAAGTAGCGTCAGGCTCGCGACCGCGTCGGGGATACCGGCGGTGCCGCGCACAGAGGGCGGGAACGGATGCGCGCTCGGCGCGACGAAGACGGTCCCGGCCGGGACGACCGAGGTGATCACTGTGCGAGTCGCGAGGGTGGAAAGGTCTGAAACCGCGAGGGCGATCGTGGGCACGGCGACGGGCACGGCGACAGGAGAACCCGCCACATCGGGGATGCTGAGGTCCGGAATGCTGACGTCGGGTACTTCGGCAGCTACGGCGGCCAGAATCGGCGTCATGGCCGTCCCGACGGCTTCGGGCACGTCTGCGGACGCCGCGTCAATGGTTGCGGTGTCGACGCCAGGTGCGTCAGCCACGACGGAGACTGCAAAGGCAGGAACGCTGGCGACCAGCTCCGGGACGGAAGCGTTCAGGAGGCCGGGTGCGGCGGCATCCGTTGCAGGAGGCGCATCGGGGAGCAGATCGGTCGCCGACGCGGGATTCGCCCCGCCGCACAGGAACCAGGCGATGCCGAGCGCAACGGCGACGAGAGCGAGCCAGAGGGCGCGGGGAGCACGAAATGCCTCAGCATCATTCATCTCGTTCACCTCCGTCCTCAGTTGTGTACAAGGCCGACCGTAGGTGCACGGGGAGCTCGTGTCCACGAAACTGGTCAATACTGCCAGCTTCACCAGGACGGGCCTTGAGCGCCGGCCCCGCCTCACTTGGGGAATGTTGCATCACGCTGCAATTGGGATGGGCTGGCAAGGGTGCAAATCCCCCGGCCTGGGTCGGCCGAAACGGCCCGCGGATGAGCCAGCGAACGAGATTCGCAGTTCACAGGTTCAGGCGAGTCGACGGTCCCGCACCGTCCCGGGCGTGACGTCGTCCGACGAGAACCGCTGATCCGCCCCAATCTCGTTAAGGTTGGACGGGGCTTACGGGGGAAACGCATGGCAAAGAGTGCACAGGCGACAGAACCTCTCGCTTCACGAGTCCTGGGGAAGACAGACGAGCTGCACCTCGCGAGGGACGTCACGCGCCACCGTCCGCGACTACACCACAACTCGATGAGGATCCGGAGGTGAAACTCGGCACTCGCTCGATCGTCACCCTTGTCGCGGCCGTGACTATGGCAGCCGTGCTCACTGCTTGTTCCCCGCAGGCCGTCAGGGCCACTCCGGCGCCAACGCCGACGTCCTCAGGATCAGCGACCGGGGCATCAGCGACCGGGGCGAGCATCAGCCGCGAGGCCGCTGCCGCGCTCCTGAACGCCGTCCCCGGGCTGAGCGATGCCAGCATTGGTGAGGTCATCTCCGGCCTGTCGACCCTGGCGGTCATCGAGGTCTACGTCGATGACGACTCCGCGCTAGCGGCCCCCGGCGTGCTCGACTACGTCCTCAGGGTTGGCTGGGCGACCTCGTTCGACAGCCAGCCCGCCGAGCTGACCCTGACCGTGCGCAACCACGGCAGGACCCTCGACCTGCAGCCGCAGGCCAACCTGCTCGCCGGGGTCGAGTACCCGGCCCAGACCGGGGTGAACAGCGTCTACCTCGACAGTCCCGCATACCTGGGCACGTGGCCAGGCGCCGTCCCCACCCCGCCGGCCGCCTGAGCGCGGCCTTCCGGTGGCTAACTCAGGAAGATCGCGCGGCTGACCGCTACAGATTGCCGGACCGGTGCGGACGATCCTCCGTTGGCGCCCGTCGGTCAGCTGTCGAAGCTCACGACGGGCAGCGGTGACGGGTCCGGCCTGGAGAAGAGGTAGCCCTGCCCGTAGCGGCAGCCCATGGACCGGAGCAGGTCGCGTTGGCCTGCCGTCTCGATGCCCTCGGCGACGACGTCGAGTCCGAGCGAATCGGCAAGGCGCAGGATGCCCTCGACGATCGCCCGGTCGTGTTCGGAGCGTTCGAGGTCGCGCACGAAGGTGAGGTCGATCTTGAGCAGGTCGACGGTGAAGGCGCGGAGGTGCGTGAAGGAGGAATAGCCGGTGCCGAAGTCGTCGATCGCCAGTTTGACACCCAGTTCCCTCAGCTCCTGGAAGGTCCGGGCCGCGGAGTCGATCGCCTCGAGCACGGCGCTCTCCGTCAGTTCGATCCAGAGGCGCTCGGGAGGCAACCCGCTCTCCGCCAGCGCGCGTCTGACAACGACGCCGAAGTCGTCCTGCGCGAACTGTCGTGGAGAGACGTTGACGCTCACCGCGAGGCCGCCCTCGAGGGTCGCCGCCGCCCGGCAGGCCTGGCCGAGAACGGTCACGCCGATGCCCTTGATCAACCCGACTTCCTCGGCGATCGCGATGAACTCGCCCGGGTAGACGATGCCGCGCTCGGGGCGGCGCCATCGGGCGAGAGCCTCGGTGGCGACGACCGTGTTCTCCTGGAGATCGACGATCGGCTGGTACCAGGTCTCGATCTCGCCGAGCTCGACGGCGTCGCGGAGGGCGAGCTCGGTGTCCAGCCGCCGGTCGATGCGGCCGCGCAAGTCGTCGTCGAAGACCTCGTAGCGGGCCCGGCCCCGGCCCTTGGCCGAGTACATGGCCTGGTCTGCGTTGCGGAGTAGCGCCTCCGCGTCGTCGTGGCCGAGGCCGAAGGCGATGCCGATACTCGCGTCGACGGATGCGACGAGGTCGCCGATCCGGATCGGTTCGGCGATTGAGCGCTGCAGGTTGTGGGCCAGTGTGTGCACGTCCTCGCTGCTGTCGACGCCCGGACAGATGATCACGAATTCATCTCCGCCGATACGGGATACCGTATCGGTGGCCCGCGCCTGCTGCCGGAGCCGCACCCCGACCTCAGCCAGCACCGCGTCCCCGATGTGGTGGCCAAGGCTGTCGTTGACGAACTTGAACCGGTCCAGGTCGATGAACAGCACGGCCACGCCGTGCCCGTGCCGTGATGACTGCAACAGGGCCTGGTTGAGCCGGTCGAGAAGCAGCAGGCGATTGGGCAGGTTGGTCAGCGGGTCGTGGAACGCGAGGTGCTCCACTCGGGCCTCGGCGAGGCGGCGGGCGGTGATGTCCTCCACCTGGTACAGCAGCGCGCCAGCCTGCTCCCCCGCGGGGATCTCGGCGATACTCACCTTGACCCACGTCTCCTCGTCGTCGACCCGGAGCATCCGGCGGTCCATGCGCTGCCGCGTGGAGGGCCCGTCGAACACCTCCGACGTGCGAGCGCCGCGCGCTCCGGCATCGAGCGGCATGAAGATGGCCTCGATGTGCTGGCCGACGACAACGGATGCCGGCCCGGCGAGCTCGAACAGCCGCGGGTTGGCCGCCACCACCCTGCCGTCGAGATCCACGATCGCCGTGCCGAGCGGTGACGACGCGAACGCGGCCTCGAATCGTGCCCGCGCGGCCGAGACCGCCTGTTCTGCAGCGTGGAGCGCGGTCACGTCGGTGACCGTGGCCATGTGCCCGGTGACCTGACCGGCGTCCCGGATCGGCGCGGTGCTCACCTGTACCCAGTTGACCTGACCGCCCGGAGTGCGGAAGCGCATCATCGTCTCGTACGCTGCCCCGGCGGCAATCGCGGCAGCCCAGTCGCGTTGCACGCGTTCGGTATCGTCGGGGTGGATAGCTGTGGCCATACCGCCGCGCTGGAACTGAACCCTGGTGAGGCCGCTCAGGGCGCGCCACTGGTCGTTGGCGCTGAGAAGTCCGCCGGCCGCGTCCATCTGCACGATGCCCACCGGGGCGATCGCGACGAGCGTGTGCAACGTGTCTGCGATCTTCGCCAGCTCGCGGGTGCGCCTGTCCACCGCCGTCTCGAGGGTGTGGTTTGCCTCGTCCATCGCGACCATGGCGGCGTCGCGCTGCCGGTCGAGGTCGCGCAGCCTCCGGGCGGCCACCCAGCTCAGGCCGATGCCGACCACCGTCATCGTGGCGACCAGGAAGGCGACACCGAGCACCGTGTCGAACCAGCCCTGTCGCTGGCCCCAGAGTCGCAGCCACCCCAGCACGAAGGGGCCGAGCAGGAGGAGCGGAACGACGGGTCGGAGCAGCTGCCCTGAGCTACCCGGGTCGCGCAGCAATCCGACGAGGCCGTTGTTGGGCCGGGTGAGAAGGATCGAGACCGACTCGAACGCCACCGCGAGAGCGGTGATGAGAGCCATGCTCGTGTACCCGCCCACGGAGTAGAGCGAGGACGCCCCATAGGCGTAACCGAGCAATGCGAGCAGGCTCACAGTCAGCGAGCCTAAGGCGAGGCCGAGCATCCAGGACGCCCGCGGCAGCAGGCTCGCGCAGACGGCGATGCCCAGAAGGATCAGTGAAACGGCCGTCGCCGGCGCCATGCGCGGATCCTGACCGCCGAAGGCAATGCCGGGCAGCAGCCGGTCGACGCCGAGCGTCACGCCCAGAATGTCTTCGGCGAGGGTGAGGGCGCCGAGCAGAGCGACGGCGAGCCCCAGGACCAGTGCCACCCGACGCCGCTCGAGCAGGAACAGGGCCAGCGACAGCATGATGAGAGCCAGGGCCGGCGTCGGCTTCATCGACCAGGGGCCGGCGAATGGGGCCGGCAGGGTGCTCGCGCCGAGATACCAGCCTGCGAGTACGACGAGTCCCATCGCCCCGGTGACGGCCGCGCTGATGCGTGCCAGTAGTAATTGCATGCTGCCCTCGTGCTCGCGAGACACGGAAATACCTGCGCCCCCTCACAGGGTACCCGGCGCGGCCCAGCGCGTCACACCACCGCTTCCCTCGAGAACCGCCCTGCGCGCCGAGTGTCGTCGGCGCTCCGGCGACGGGGAGTTAACGACGGATGCCCCCCTCGCCGAGGCGAGAGGGGCATCCGTTGGTGAGGACTACACGCTACTTGTAGGTACCGGGCGTGAAGTCGTCGGACGAGAAGCTGTCGAAGTCGACGAAGCTCAGGTCACCCTCGTTGAACGCTGCATCATCGGTGAAGATGCGGTTCGGGTAACGCTCGGCCTTGGCCTCCTCCGTTGCCTCGACGGTGACGTCGCGGTAACGGGGCAGTCCGGTGCCGGCCGGGATCAGCTTTCCGATGATGACGTTCTCCTTGAGGCCCATCAGCGGGTCGCTCTTGCCTTCCATGGCCGCCTGGGTGAGAACCCGGGTGGTTTCCTGGAAGGAAGCGGCCGACAGCCAGGACTCGGTCGCCAGGGACGCCTTGGTGATACCCATGACTTCCTGACGAGCGGATGCCGTCTTCTTGCCCTCGGTGAGTGCCGCACGGTTGAGTTCGTTGTACTTCAACCGGTCGACGAGCTCGCCGGGGAGCAGGCCGGTGTCGCCGTGTTCGACGACGGTGACCTTGCGGAGCATCTGGCGGACGATGACCTCGATGTGCTTGTCGTGGATCGGCACACCCTGCGAACGGTAGACGTCCTGGACGCCACCGACGATGTGCTTCTGCACGGCCCGGACACCCTTGACGCGAAGAACTTCCTTCGGGTCGACGGCGCCGATGATGATCTGCGTGCCGAGCTCGACGTGCTGGCCATCCTCGACGAGGAGGGTGGAGCGCTTGAGCACCGGGTACGCGATCGGCTCGTCGCCGTTGTCGGGGGTCAGGATGACCTTCCGGCTGCGGTCGGTGTCCTCGATCGTGATGCGTCCGGCAGTGTCGACGATGGGCGACGCACCCTTGGGGGTACGTGCTTCGAAGAGCTCCTGGACGCGCGGCAGACCCTGGGTGATGTCGTCAGCGGACGCCGAACCACCGGTGTGGAAGGTACGCATGGTCAGCTGCGTGCCGGGCTCACCGATCGACTGTGCGGCGATGATGCCGACGGCCTCTCCGATGTCCACGAGCAGGCCGGTCGCGAGCGAACGGCCGTAGCAGACCGCACACACACCGACGGCAGACTCACACGTCAGCACGGAACGCACCTTGATGGTCTCGATGCCGGCCTCGACCAGCTTCTCGATCAGCACGTCTCCGACGTCGTCTCCGGCTTCGGCGACGACCTCGCCAGCGGCGTTGACCGCGGCTGCGGCCAGGCTGCGGGCGTAGACCGCGTTCTCCACGTTGGGGTGGCGAACCAGGTTACCGAGCGGGTCGACGATCGCGATCGGCAACTCGAGGCCCTTGGTCGTTCCACAGTTGTCTTCGCGGATGATGACATCCTGCGAGACGTCCACGAGACGACGGGTGAGGTACCCGGAGTCGGCGGTACGGAGGGCGGTGTCGGCCAGACCCTTACGGGCACCGTGAGTAGCAATGAAGTACTCGGCGACGGACAGGCCTTCGCGGTAGCTCGAGATGATCGGGCGAGGGATGATCTCACCCTTCGGGTTGTTCACGAGGCCTCGCATGCCGGCGATGTTACGCACCTGCAGCCAGTTACCACGAGCACCGGACGTGACCATGCGGTTGATGGTGTTGTCCTTCGGGAAGTTCTTCTGCATGGCCTCGGCGACGTCTTCCGTCGCCTTCGTCCAGATCTGAATGAGTTCCTGACGGCGCTCGAGGTCGGTCGTGAGACCCTTCTCGAACTGCGACTGCACCTTGGCGGCGAGCTTCTCGTAGCGAGCCACGATCTCGGGCTTGTCCGGCGGGGTGAGGATGTCGCTGAGCGCGACGGTCACACCGGACCGGGTGGCCCAGTAGAAACCGGCGTCCTTGACGCGGTCAAGCGTCGCGGCAACTTCCACCTTCGGGTACCGCTCGGCGAGGTCGTTGACGATCGCCGAGAGGCTGCCCTTGTCGGCCACCTTTTCGAAGTACGGGTAGTCGACCGGCATGGCCTCGTTGAAGATCGCGCGGCCGAGCGTGGTGTTCACCAGCACGGTACCGACGGCCTGGCCGTTGACGAGTTCCACGCCTTCCGGCTGGGTGCCCTCTTCGAAGTACTTGTCCGTCAGACGGATGCGTACCTTCGCGTTGAGGTCGAGGCCCTGGTTTTCGCCCTTTTTCTGGTCGAAGGCCAGGATCGCCTCGGCGATCGAGGAGAACGAGCGGCCTTCGCCGATCACGCCTTCCTTGAGCGTCGTGAGGTGGTGCAGACCGATGATCATGTCCTGGGTGGGCAGGGTCACCGGGCGGCCGTCGGACGGCTTCAGGATGTTGTTCGAGGCGAGCATCAGGATGCGCGCTTCGGCCTGGGCCTCCATGGACAGCGGCAGGTGCACTGCCATCTGGTCACCGTCGAAGTCGGCGTTGAACGCCGCACACACGAGCGGGTGCAGCTGGATGGCCTTACCCTCGACGAGCTGAGGCTCGAAGGCCTGGATGCCCAGGCGGTGCAGGGTGGGCGCACGGTTCAGCAGCACGGGGCGCTCGCGGATGATCTCCTCGAGCACGTCCCAGACCTGCGGGCGTGAACGTTCGACCATGCGCTTGGCGGCCTTGATGTTCTGAGCGTGGCTCAGGTCGATCAGGCGCTTGATCACAAACGGCTTGAACAGCTCGAGTGCCATCTGCTTGGGCAGACCACACTGGTGCAGCTTGAGCTGCGGGCCGACGACGATGACCGAACGGCCGGAGTAGTCGACGCGCTTGCCGAGGAGGTTCTGGCGGAAACGACCCTGCTTGCCCTTGAGCATGTCGCTCAGGGATTTGAGGGCACGGTTGCCAGTACCCGTGACGGGACGGCCGCGACGACCGTTGTCGAACAGTGCGTCGACAGCTTCCTGCAGCATCCGCTTCTCGTTGTTCACGATGATCTCGGGGGCACCGAGGTCAAGGAGGCGACGCAGGCGGTTGTTGCGGTTGATCACACGACGGTAGAGGTCGTTGAGGTCGCTCGTGGCGAAACGGCCACCGTCGAGCTGCACCATCGGGCGCAGTTCGGGCGGGATGACCGGGACGACGTCGAGCACCATCGCGGCCGGCGAGTTGCCGGTCATGATGAAGGCGTTGACCACGCGGAGACGCTTGATGGCGCGGATCTTCTTCTGACCCTTGCCCTCGGCGATCTGCAGGTGCAGGTTTTCGCTCTCGGTGACCAGGTCGAAGGCCAGCAGGCGCTTCTTGATGGCTTCGGCGCCCATGTAGGCCTCGAAGTACATGCCGAAACGGTCCTGGAGCTCGTGGAAGACGCTGTCCTCGGGCTTGAGGTCGCCGACCTTGAGGGTGCGGAAGTCTTCCCACACGCGCTCGAGGTGCGCGATCTGCTCGTCGAGGGACTTGCGGACCTGCCCCATTTCCTTCTCGGCGGCGTCCTTGGTGCGCTTCTTCTGGTCGCTCTTGGCGCCCTCGGCCTCAAGTGCGGCGAGGTCGGTTTCGAGGCGGACGAGGCGGTCGGCGATCCGGGAATCGCGCTGGCCTTCGAGGGTCTTGATCTCGAGGCGAAGCTCGTTCTCAAGGCCCGGCATGTCCTGGTGACGGCCGTCTTCGTCGACCGTGATGACCATGTACGCAGCGAAGTAGATGACCTTTTCGAGGTCCTTCGGTGCCATGTCCAGCAGGTAGCCGAGACGGGAGGGGACTCCCTTGAAGTACCAGATGTGGGTGACGGGGGCGGCGAGCTCGATGTGGCCCATCCGCTCACGACGCACCGACGACTTGGTGACCTCTACGCCACAACGCTCGCAGACGATGCCTTTGAAGCGAACTCGCTTGTACTTACCGCATGAGCATTCCCAGTCCCGGGACGGTCCGAAGATCTGCTCGCCGAACAGGCCGTCTTTTTCCGGCTTGAGCGTGCGGTAGTTGATGGTTTCGGGCTTCTTGACCTCACCGTGCGACCAGCGACGGATGTCGTCTGCGGTCGCCAGGCCAATTCGAAGCTCGTCAAACGTGGTTACGTCGAGCAATTTCTCTCCTTGAAGAGTGTTCGGAGTATTTGTCATTCTGCCCGGCCCTAGATGTCGTCGATCGAGGATGATTCGAAGCGGGTGGAAATGTTGATGCCGAGCTCTTCCGCAGCGCGGAACACCTCGTCATCCGTGTCGCGCAGGCTGACGGCGGTTCCGTCCGAGGACAGCACCTCGACGTTCAGGCACAGCGACTGCATTTCCTTGATGAGGACCTTGAAGCTCTCGGGGATGCCGGGCTCCTGGATGTTCTCACCCTTGACGATGGCCTCGTACACCTTGACGCGGCCGAGGATGTCGTCGCTCTTGATGGTCAGGAGCTCCTGCAGGGCGTACGCGGCACCGTATGCCTCGAGCGCCCAGACCTCCATCTCACCGAATCGCTGTCCACCGAACTGCGCCTTACCACCCAGCGGCTGCTGCGTGATCATGGAGTACGGACCGGTCGAACGAGCGTGGATCTTGTCGTCGACGAGGTGGTGCAGCTTCAGGATGTACATGTAGCCGACCGAGATCGGGTTCGGGAACGGCTCGCCGGAGCGGCCGTCGAACAGCTGCGTCTTTCCGGTGGAGTCGATCAGTCGCACGCCGTCGCGGGTCTTCGTCGTCGAGTCGAGGAGACCCTCGATCTCGATCTCGAACGCGCCGTCGAACACCGGGGTGGAGACCTTGGTGTTCGGTGCGGCGTGGTGCGCCTGCTCGGGCAGGTTGGCGGCCCACTTGGGCTTGCCTTCCACGTCCCAGCCCTGCTTCGCGATCCAGCCGAGGTGCGTTTCGAGCACCTGGCCGAAGTTCATGCGACCGGGGATACCGAGCGGGTTGAGGATGATGTCGACCGGGGTACCGTCTGCGAGGAACGGCATGTCCTCGATCGGCAGGATGCGGGAAATAACACCCTTGTTGCCGTGACGGCCGGCGAGCTTGTCACCCTCGGTGATCTTGCGCTTCTGGGCGATGAAGACGGCAACACGCTGGTTGACGCCAGAGCCGAGCTCGTCGTCGCCATCCTGCGAGTCGAACACCTTGACGCCGATGATCGTTCCGCGCTCACCGTGGGGCACCTTGAGCGAGGTGTCGCGAACTTCGCGGCTCTTCTCGTTGAAGATGGCGCGCAGCAGGCGTTCCTCGGCGGAAAGCTCGGTCTCGCCCTTCGGCGTGACCTTTCCGACCAGGATGTCGCCGGGGCGGACCTCGGCGCCGATGCGGATGATGCCACGCTCGTCCAGGTCTGCAAGCAGGTCCGGGGAGACGTTCGGCAGGTCGCGGGTGATCTCTTCCTTGCCGAGCTTGGTGTCGCGGGCGTCGACCTCGTATTCCTCGATGTGAATCGAGGAGAGGGTGTCGTCCTTGACCAGGTTCTGGCTCAGGATGATCGCGTCCTCGTAGTTGTAGCCTTCCCACGGCATGAATGCCACGAGGAGGTTCTTGCCGAGGGCGAGCTCTCCGTTGTCGGTGGCGGGACCGTCGGCGATGACCTCGCCGGCTTCGATCCGCTCACCTGCGGTGACCATGACGCGGTTGTTGTAGCTCGTGCCCTGGTTGGAGCGCGCGAACTTGCGCATGTAGTAGTCCTGCGTGCCACCCTCGTCAAGCTGGATGGTGACGACGTCGGCCGAAACCTCCATCACCACACCGGACTTGTCGGCGGTGATGACGTCGCCGGCGTCGATGGCCGCGAAGACCTCCATGCCGGTACCGACGAGCGGGCTGTCACTCATGAGGAGAGGAACGGCCTGGCGCTGCATGTTCGCACCCATGAGGGCGCGGTTCGCATCGTCGTGCTCGAGGAACGGGATGAGGGAGGTCGCGACGGACACCATCTGGCGCGGGGAGACATCCATGTAGCCGATGTCTTCTGCGGGGAAGAGGTCGACCTCGCCACCCTTCTTACGTGCGAGGACCCGGGGCTCGGCGAACCGGGCGTCCTTGGTCAGCGGCGCGTTGGCCTGGGCGACGATGAACTCGTCTTCTTCGCTCGCGGTCAGGTAGTCGATGGTCGTCGTGATGACGCCGTCGACGACACGACGGTACGGGGTCTCGATGAATCCGAAGGCGTTGATCCGCGCGAACGAGGCGAGCGAACCGATCAGGCCGATGTTCGGGCCTTCCGGGGTTTCAATCGGGCACATGCGGCCGTAGTGCGAGGGGTGAACGTCTCGCACCTCGACGCCGGCGCGGTCACGGGACAGACCACCCGGGCCGAGCGCGGACAAGCGGCGCTTGTGCGTGAGGCCGGCGAGCGGGTTGTTCTGGTCCATGAACTGCGACAGCTGGCTGGTTCCGAAGAACTCCTTGATCGCGGCGACGACGGGGCGCACGTTGATCAGGGTCTGCGGGGTGATCGCTTCGATGTCCTGCGTGGTCATGCGCTCGCGGACGACGCGCTCCATGCGGGACAGGCCGGTGCGGACCTGGTTCTGGATGAGCTCGCCGACGGCGCGGATACGACGGTTACCGAAGTGGTCGATATCGTCGATGTCGATGCGGATGTCGGTGGGGACGCCCTCACGGATGCCGGAGATCGTGGTCTGGTTGTCGTGAAGGGCAACCAGGTACTTGATCGTGGCGAGGATGTCCTCGAGGGTCAGCACGGAAGAGCTGAGCGGCGCTTCGATGCCGAGCTTGCGGTTGATCTTGTAACGACCAACCTTGGCCAGGTCGTAACGCTTGGAGTTGAAGAAGAAGTTGTCGAGGAGCGCGCGGGCTGCCTCTGCGGCGACCTGCTCTCCCGGGCGCAGCTTGCGGTAGATGTCCTTGAGGGCTTCTTCCTTGGTGAGGATGTTGTCCTTCTCAAGGGTGAGCTCGATGGACGCGAAGCCCTTGAACTCTTCGAGGATCTGCTCGCTCGTGAGGCCGAGTGCCTTGAGGAACACGGTCACGGACTGCTTGCGCTTGCGGTCGATGCGAACGCCGACCTGGTCACGCTTGTCGATCTCGAATTCGAGCCAGGCTCCACGGCTCGGGATGACGCGGGCGGAGTAGATGTCCTTGTCGGAGGTCTTCTCCTGCTCACGGTTGAAGTACACACCGGGCGAGCGCACGAGCTGTGAAACGACGACACGCTCGGTGCCGTTGATCACGAAGGTGCCCTTGGGGGTCATCAGCGGGAAGTCACCCATGAACACGGTCTGGGTCTTGATCTCACCGGTGAGGTGGTTCATGAACTCAGCGTTCACATAGAGGGGTGCGGAATAGGTCTTGCCCTTTTCCTTGCACTCGTCAATGGTGTACTTCTCAGGCTCGAGCTCGGGGTTGGTGAACGACAGCTGCATCGTTTCGCCGAGGTCCTCGATCGGGGAGATCTCTTCGAAGATCTCGTCGAGCCCGGTGCGGGTCGGGAGGTCCTGGCGACCTTGCGCCTGACCTTCTTCGACACGCTTCTTCCACTTGTCGTTTCCGACAAGCCAATCGAAGGACTCCGTCTGCAAGGCGAGCAGGTCCGGGACCGTCAGATTGTCTGTGATCTTTGCGAACGACAGACGCCCTGCAGCGCGGCCGTTCTTGGGTGAGTTGGTGGTTGCGTTGCGCGCAGCAGCCAAGGAAATAACCTCCGTAGACCCCGTCAGGTCTAGTCACTGTTAGTAATGAATTCCGAGTACGCTCCCCAGACCCTCAGTTTGATACGAGGTATGCCTCAAGGTGGCTTGAGCACGCAAAGCCGACCGCAATATGAAGGCATAGATTTGTCTGGGAGCGCAAAGATCAACTATAGGCTCTCTTTCCCCCTATGTCCACCCCAATCTTGACCTTCACCATTTTCTCAGGTATAACCCGCCGCATCCGCTCCCCCCGCCCCGCCGCCCACCTTCCGCGAGAGCGGAGAAATGGCCCTTTCGGCGCCGCTGAAGGGGCCTATTTCGTACTCTCGCGGAGTGGGGTG
>NZ_JASJXJ010000107.1:0-13901 GCF_035018685.1 Cryobacterium sp. RTC2.1 | reverse complement strand
GTTTGGGGGGGCCGGGGGGGGGGCGGGGCCCCACAGGGCGACGGTCAGGCGGTGATGCGCGGGCGGCGGTCCTTGACGAAGAACCCGTAGGAGAGTGCACCGACCAGCAGCATGATCCCACCGATCACGAATACGAGGGTGTAGTTGCCCCCGGTCGCGTTCAGGATGTAGCCGGTGACGATGGGGGCCAGTGCGGCGCCCAGGAATCCACCGAAGTTCTGGATGGCGCCGAGCGATGCCACCTGGTTCTTCTCTGCGAGGTCGGCGGCCAGCGTCCAGATGACTCCGATGGGGACCTGCGCTGCGAAGTACCCGATACAGAGAAGAGTGATCGCGAGCGGCGTGTTGTCGACGTATGCGACCGGCAGGACCGCGACGGCTGCCAGGAGGGCACCACCGACGATCGGGATCTTGCGCGCCCTGATGGTGGGTATGCCCCTCTTGATGGCCTTTCCTGAGATGATACCGCCGGCCAGGACGCCGATGATGCCGCAGAGGAAGGGCAGCGCGGCGAGCCAGCCGGTCTGGCTGAGGCTGAACCCGCGCGCGGTCTGCAGGTAGCTCGGGAGCCAGGTCAGGTAGACCCAGACCGTGTAGAAGATACCGAAGGCTCCGATGATCATGAACCAGGTGTTGCGGTGCTTGAGAAGGTCGCCCCAACCAACCTGCTTGTCCTTGGGGTGGTTCTCCTCGTGGAGCGCCGCACCCTTGATGCGGATCTCTTCCATTGCCGTCGGGTCACGGTAGATCTTGATCCAGATTGCGGCGACCACGATGCCGAGTGCGCCGACCATCACGAACATGCCTCGCCAGCTCATCGTCAGGAGCAGGAACGTCAGCAGCGGCGGCGCGATCGCGTTGGCGATCTGCGAGCCGGTATTCACAATCGACACGGGAAGGGCGCGCTCGGTTTTGTTGAACCAGCGGTCGGAGACCTTCAGTCCCGACGTGAAGAACGGGGATTCCGAGATGCCCAGGGCCATTCGCATCACGTAGATGAACGTGAACGAGTTCGCCAGGGCAGTGGCCATGGATACAACCGACCAGGCGATCGCCGCCCATGCGTACATGCGCTTCGGACCGAACTTATCGACGAGGTAGCCGGCAGGCAGGTTCGCAATGGCATACGGCCACGCGAATGCGGAGAGCAGAAGTCCCATTTCGATGGCGTTCAGGTGGAACTCCGCAGCGATAGTGGTGTTCGCGATGCTGAGCGTGCCCCGGTCGAGGTAATTGACGATGCCACCGAGAACGAGCAGGGCGATGAAGAACCAGCGGATCTTGACGCTTTTCGGTTCTACCAGTGCGGATGAATCAGCCTCCATAGACAACTTGGTCATGGGGTTCACTCCTTTGTGATCTGACCAACGATTATCGTCGGCCTTCTTGGTGATTGAGGGGGTTACTTGCGGGCTTCGCTGATCGCGGCAAGGAAGGTTTCGGCGGCGCTGGTGACCTTCGAGTAGTCGCCATCGGCCTGGGCGGCTTTCGTCACGAAGCTCCCGACGCCCACTGCGGTGACACCAGCGTCGAACCAGGCCTTGACGTTGTCCTTGGTGACTCCGCCGGCAGGCAGTATGGGTGCCTGAGGCAGAGGCGCAAGGATCGTTTGCACATATTGAGGTCCGGCGATCTCGGCAGGGAAGAGTTTGACGATGTCTGCGCCGGCCTCGAGAGTGTCGAGGATCTCAGTCGGGGTGAACGCGCCACTGATCGTCACCGCCTGATATCGATTGGCGAGGGCGATCATCTTCGGGTTGAGCTGTGGGCTCACCAGGAACTGGGCACCGGCGGAAATGGACGCGTATGCGGACTCGGCGTCGATCACGGTTCCGGCACCGATTGCCACGCCCTGGTGCGCGTACTTCGCCGACAGTCTCTCGATTACTCCCAGGGCTCCGGGCACCGAAAGTGTGATCTCGAGTGCGCGGAATCCGCCTGCGATGGCGGCCTCCGATACTGCGAACGCTTCCTCGGCATCATTGAGGCGCACGATGAGGACGGCGCCGGTCTGGACGATGGCTTCTAAAGTTGCATATTTCTTTAACATTGTTTAACAGAGTACCCCAAATGTGCAAACGTGTGACACATATGTGAAATTAAGTTAAGCTGAGGGGTGTACCCACCAGAAAGGCAGGACCATGAGCGCCTCTCTTATGCCACTGATCCCCGAGCAGCGCCAACAGGAGATACTTCGCGTTCTGCGCGCCCAGGGTGTTCTCGGTATCCGAAACCTCACCGACCTCCTGAATGTGTCGCACATGACTGTGCGCCGGGACATTGCCGCCCTGGAGGAGAGCGGCCTCGTCACATCGGTGCAGGGAGGTGTGCGTCTCGCCGATTGGACAAGCAGAGAGCCGCCGCGCGAGCGAGTTTCTCGCGCGCAATTGGAACTCCCCCGGAAACAGGCCGTCGCCGAACTCGGCGCCGGTTTCGTCGAGGATGGAATGGTCATCTTCCTGGACGCCGGTACGACCTGCCAATCCATTGTCCCGTTCCTCCGGGAGCGCAAGAACGTGACCGTCGTGACAAATGACTTCTACGTCGTGACCAGTTTGTTCGACTACCCCAATATCGAGACGATCCACACCGGTGGCCTCGTCGATGCCTCCAGCGGCTCGAGTTGCGGGCGTCTGGCCGCCCAGACGCTCTCCTCGATCAACCTCGACCTGTTCTTCCTGAGTACGGGAACGTGGAGCCTTCCCCGCGGCGTCACTACTCCCTCGCTCGACAAGGTCGAGATCAAGTTGGCGGCTCTCAAGGCCGCGTCGGCGTGTTTCCTGCTGGCCGACAGCACCAAGTTCTGCACTGTCTCGAAGTTCCTGGTCGCCCCGCTCGAAAGGCTCGATGCGATCGTCACCGACGAGGAGCTTCCGGTCGACGCTCAGGATCAGATCAGAGGCCTGGGCGTCAATCTCCACCTTGCATCCGTTGAGCACTCGCTTTCAGCAGCGCAAGACTGACGCTGGGCTCCTGACCGCCGAGGTCAGCACGAAGGACGACCCTAAAGTTGGGCGCGCCCGAAACGGCGGCTTAGGTCTGCCGAAACGGGCGCGGCGGCGGCGAAGCCTGAGCCTGAGTCGACTACTCCCCGAGCACCTGCACGCGGTGCCGGTACTCCTCGGCGTCGAGTTCGCCGCGCGCGAAGCGCTCGTCCAGAAGGAGGCGTGCTGCGCTGCGTCTGGTCGAAACCGGCCCGGAAGGGACGTTGCCCTGCGGCCCTTCCGCACGGGTCCCGCTCCCGCTGCTGAAGACCCGGATGGTCACGATGGTGAGCAGGACTACGCCCAGGATCAGGACCAGCCCGACCGGCCACACCCACCACATGAATCCCATGCCGTACCCGTTGCCCCACATCATTCTGTTCTCCTTCGTTATACCGTCACGCTACTCGCCATACCCGTGGGGGTACGAGGGGCAGCGGCCGGCAGGGTCAGTCCGCGGAAACCGCGGAGGCGGAGGCTGTTGCTCACCACGAAGACCGAGGACAGCGCCATTGCGGCGCCGGCGATCAGGGGGTTGAGCAGGCCGAGCATGGCGAGCGGGATCGCGGCCACGTTGTAGGCGAAGGCCCAGAACAGGTTCGCCTTGATCGTGGCGAGCGTGCGCCGGGACAGCCGGATGGCATCCGCTGCCGCGACGAGGTCGCTCCGGATGAGGGTGAGGTCGCTCGCCTCGATCGCGACGTCGGTGCCGGTGCCCATGGCGATGCCGAGGTCGGCGGTGGCGAGCGCGACGGCGTCGTTCACGCCGTCGCCGACCATGGCAACGACCCGTCCCTCGGCTTGCAGGGCGCGGATGGCCTCGGCCTTTTCGGCGGGGAGCACGCCGGCGCGCACGTCGTCGATGCCGACGAGGGTGCCTACGTTCCGGGCAACGGTGTCGTTGTCCCCTGTCAGGAGCACCGGGGTGAGGCCGAGGCGGCGGAATTCGGCGATTGCGGCGGCGCTCGTGTCCTTGACGGCGTCGGCGACGGTGAGGATGCCGCGGGCCACTCCGTCCCAGGCCACGGCGACCGGGGTCTCGCCTCTGTCCTCGCCAGCGGCGAGCGCCGCCTCGAGGTCGGGCGTGAAGACGATGCCCCACTGCTCGGTGAGCCAACGCGGCCGGCCGACGGCGACGAGGCGACCGTCGACGACGGCCTGTACTCCGAGGCCGTCCGCGGAGGCGAACGATTCGGCCGCCGGGAGGGTACCGACCCGTTCCCTCGCCCCGGTCACGATGGACTTCGCGATCGGATGCTCGGACCCGGCCTCTGCGGCCCCGGCGAACCGGAGCAGTTCGGCGGCCTCGAGCCCTGAGGCGGGGACGGCCTGAACCAGGGACATCCGCCCGGTGGTCACGGTGCCGGTCTTGTCGAGCACGATGGTGTCGACGCGCCGGGTGGATTCGAGCACCTGCGGGCCCTTGATCAGGATGCCGAGCTGTGCGCCGCGGCCGGTGCCGACCAGCAGTGCCGTCGGTGTGGCCAGCCCGAGCGCGCAGGGGCAGGCGATGATGAGTGTCGCGACGGCGGCGGTGAAGGCGACGACGGGGGTTGCACCGACCAGAAGCCAGACCGCGAGGGTCGCGAGGGAGAGACCGAGGACGATCGGCACGAACACCCCGGAGACCCGGTCGGCGAGGCGCTGCACGTCGGCCTTTCCGGTCTGGGCCTGCTCGACGAGGCGCCCGAGCTGGGCGAGTTCGGTGTCTGCGCCGATCCGGGTGGCCCGGACCACGAGCCGTCCGCCCGAGTTGAGGGTCGCCCCGACGACGACGGCGCCCGGACCGACTTCGACCGGCACGGCTTCGCCGGTGAGCATGCTCGCGTCGATGGCGGACACGCCCTCGACCACGACGCCATCCGTGGAGATCTTCTCGCCGGGCCGCACCACGAACTGGTCGCCGACGACGAGGGATGATGTGGGCACGATGACCTCGACGCCGTCACGGAGCACGGCGGTCTCCTTGGCGCCCAGTTCGAGGAGGGCGGTGAGCGCCGCCCCGGACTGCTTCTTCGCGCGCGCCTCGAAGTACCGGCCCGCGAGGAGGAAGACCGTGACCGCGGATGCGACCTCGAGGTAGATCTCGTTCGCTCCGCCGCCGGCCTGGGCGGTGAGGCTGAACGTCATCCGCATGCCCGGCATGCCGGCGGTGCCGAAGAAGAGCGCGTAGAGCGACCAGCCGAGTGAGGCGATGATGCCCATGCTGATCAGGGTGTCCATGGTCGTCGCGCCGTGCCGGAGGTTCATCCACATGGCGCGGTGGAAGGGCCAGGCGCCCCAGACGGCGACGGGCGCCGCGAGGGTCAGGGCGAGCCACTGCCAGTTGGTGAACTGCAGGGCGGGAATCATCGACATCGCGGCGACGGGGATCGCGAGCGCCGTCGACACGAGGAGGCGGTGACGCAGGCTCGCCACCTCGAGCTCCTGCGCCGTGGGAGCGGGTGCGCTGCCAGAGGTCCCGGCGGTCGGCTCCGGCGGGCGCGGGCGCTCTGCGGTATAACCGGTGTCCTCGATCACGGCGATGGCCTGGTCGACGGTGGTGCCCTCTGGCAGGGAGACGCTCGCCTTTTCGGTGGCGTAGTTGACGGATGCCTCGACTCCCGGCATCCGGTTCAGCTTCTTCTCGATGCGGGTCGCGCAGGAGGCACACGTCATCCCGCCCACGAGAAGGTCGACGCGTTCGGTGGTCATCGTGACTCAGCGACCAGTTCGTAACCCGCTTCGTCGACGGCGGCTGCGACGGCAGCACGGTCGACTGGGGCGCCGGTTACCGTCAGGACGGACGTGCCGCCCGGAACGAGGGTGATCGCGACGTTCTCGGGGCCGGCGAGCTTGCCGACCTCCTTCGTCACGGCCGCTACACAGTGCGCGCAGGTCATCCCCGTCACCTGGTATTCGCTGATGCCGAGGTCGTTTTCCGTCTGTCCGATCATGGAATGCACTTCTTTCTGGTTCCTTGTAGTGAATGGGTGAGCCGTGGCTCAGGACCGCACGAGCCGTGCGATGGCGTCGAAGGCCTCTTTGACCTTGGCGTCGGCCTCGTCGCCGCCCTTGACGGCGGCCTCGACCACGCAGTGGCTGAGGTGGTCGTTGAGCAGGCCGAGAGCGACCGCCTGCAGGGCGCTCGTCATCGCCGACACCTGGGTGAGGATGTCGATGCAGTACTTGTCGTCTGCGACCATGCCCTGCAGACCGCGGGCCTGGCCCTCGATCCGGCGGAGCCGTTTCAGGTAGGCGTCCTTGTTGGACATGTAGCCATGCGGACCGCTGTGCGGGTCTGCACTCGCTTCGGCGGCGATCGTTGCGGTCGCACCTGCTGCGGTCGCACCGACCGCGGTCGCACCGACCTCCGTAGAACTGATATCCGTCATCGCGCTGTCCTCCTCGTCGGATCCTTATACCCCCCTATGGTACACCCGATACCCCCCTATGGTACATATTCGGCCCGATTCGTCCCGATGGCCCGGTCTCCCTAATAGGGGGGTGAGCTTCGACCGACTACCTTTGATAACATGACGCCTCCTGATACAACAGCGCCGAGCGAGGCAGCAACTGCCCTCGTCGCGAAGACCTTCTCCGAGCTCGGCCTGACCGATGCCGTGCTCAAAGCCCTCAAGGACGTCGGGTACGAAACTCCCTCGGCCATCCAGGCCGCGACCATTCCCCCCTTGCTCGCCGGCCGCGACGTCGTCGGCCTCGCCCAGACCGGGACCGGAAAGACGGCAGCGTTCGCGCTGCCGATCCTGTCCCGCCTCGACATGGCGCAGAAGAACCCGCAGGCCCTCGTCCTCTCCCCCACCCGCGAGCTCGCACTCCAGGTCTGCGAGGCCTTCGAAAGCTACGCCTCGCACATGCGCGGCGTGCACGTCCTCCCCGTTTACGGCGGACAGGGTTATGGCGTCCAGCTCTCCGCGCTCCGTCGCGGCGTCCACGTTGTCGTCGGTACTCCCGGTCGCATCATGGACCACCTCGCCAAGGGAACCCTCGACCTGTCCGAGCTGAAGTACCTCGTGCTCGACGAGGCCGACGAGATGCTCAAGATGGGCTTCGCCGAAGACGTCGAGACGATCCTCGCCGACACCCCGGAAGACAAGCAGGTCGCGCTGTTCTCTGCGACCATGCCCGCGTCCATCCGGCGCATCGCCAAGAAGTACCTGCACGACGCCGAAGAGATCACGGTCAAGACCAAGACCACGACCTCGGCGAACACGACCCAGCGTTACCTGATGGTCTCGTACCCGCAGAAGGTCGACGCGCTCACCCGCATCCTCGAGGTGGAGAACTTCGAGGGCATGATCGTCTTCACCCGCACCAAGAACGAGACAGAGACCCTCGCCGAGAAGCTTCGCGCGCGCGGCTACTCGGCGAGCGCCATCAACGGTGACGTCGTGCAGGCTCAGCGTGAACGCACGGTCGAGCAGCTGAAGTCGGGCAAGCTCGACATCCTCGTCGCAACGGATGTCGCCGCTCGCGGCCTCGACGTCGAGCGCATCAGCCACGTCATCAACTACGACATCCCGATCGACACCGAGTCCTACGTGCACCGCATCGGCCGCACCGGCCGCGCCGGGCGGAGCGGTGCCGCGATCAGCTTCGTCACACCCCGTGAGCGTCACCTGCTCAACGCCATCGAGAAGGCAACCCGCCAGCCGCTCACCCAGATGCAGCTGCCGAGTGTCGAGGACGTCAACATCACCCGCCTGGCGCGCTTCGACGACGCGATCACCGAGGCGCTGGGCCAGACCGCCCGCGTCGACCGGTTCCGCGACATCATCGCCCACTACGTCGAGCAGTACGACGTGCCGGAGGCCGACGTCGCCGCAGCTCTCGCGGTCGTCGCCCAGGGTGAGACCCCGCTGCTCCTCTCCGAGCAGGATGCCCGCAACCAGCGTCGCGACGAACGCGAACGCAACGAACGCGAACGCTCCGAGCGCAACGACAGCGGCAGCTATGCGCCCCGCAACGATCGCAACAACCGCGACAGCCGTGGCGGACGCGACGACCGTGGCGGACGCGACGATCGCTGGGACCGCGACGACCGCCCGCGCAAGAGCGAGCGCCCCGAACCGCGCCCCCGCGACAGCACCATCCCGCTCGTCTCCTACCGGATCGAGGTCGGCAAGCGCCAGAAGGTCGAGCCGCGCCAGATCGTCGGCGCGATCGCGAACGAGGGCGGCCTGAGCCGCGAGGACTTCGGGCACATCCAGATCAACCCGGACTACTCGCTCGTCGAGCTGCCAGAGAACCTGTCCCAGGACGTCCTCGATCGTCTCGTGGGAACCCGGATCAGCGGCAAGCTCATCGAGATCCAGCCGGACAACAGCGGCCCGGTGCGCCGCGAGGACCGCGCCCCGCGCCACCCCCGCCGCGACTAGCGCTCGGAGGCCGTCGGCGCGGTGATGGAACATCTGCGACACGAGCGGTGTTCTATCCACTGACCCGCGGGCGACGTGAGAACGCAGCCGGCGGTCACCCCAACGTATGTGGAGGAATCATGAGTACAGAACAAGCGATCCTGGCCGGAGGGTGTTTCTGGGGAGCGCAGCAGTTGCTGCGCCGGCGCCCCGGCATCATCTCCTCGCGGGTCGGCTACTCGGGAGGCGACACCCCGAACGCGACCTATCGTCATCACGGTGACCACGCCGAATCCGTCGAGATCGTCTTCGATCCCGCGGTGATCAGCTACCGCGAGCTGCTGGAGTTCTTCTTCCAGATCCACGACCCGTCGACGAAGAACCGGCAGGGCAACGACGTCGGTCGCAGCTATCGCTCGGCCATCTACTACACGACGCCCGAGCAGGAACGGGTCGCCCGCGACACGATCGCGGACGTCGACGCCTCCGGCCTGTGGCCGGGCAAGGTCGTCACCGAGGTCGAGCCTGCTGGCGATTTCTGGGAAGCCGAAGACGAGCACCAGGACTACCTGGAGAAGTACCCCGCCGGGTACACCTGCCACTATGTCCGGCCGGGCTGGCGCCTGCCCGCCCGCACGGAGACATCCGTCTAAGAACTGCACTCGCGGCCCCGGTGATCTGATCGCCGGGGCCGCGCTCGTCTCAGGCACCTCCCGTCCACTGCCGGGGTCGGGAGCGGCCCACACCTCTGCGGCTACAGGTCCGGCCGAACGGTCCGGCCGAGGTCCCACGGCTCGGCCCAGCTGAGCTCATCGAACATCCGCGACAGCACGATCGCCGTGAACCCCCAGATCAGCCGGCCGCCGACGGTGAAGGCCGGCGAACGGTACGCGGCTCCCCCGACGGTGTGAGCCGTGCTCACCCGGTTGGCGGGGTCGAGCAGGTCTGCGACGGGCACCCGGAAGACGTCGACCGTCTCCAGGTGATCGACGGCTGCCACCTCCGACTCGCGCGTCCACCAGGCCGGCACCGGGGTCACGAGGTGGTTGCTCACCGGCACGGGCAGTGCCGGAAGGGTGCCGAGCGGCTCGAGGCCCTCCGGGTCGAGGCCGGTCTCCTCGACGGCCTCCCGCAGAGCGGCCGCGATCGGGCCGGCATCGGAGGCTTCGAGCCGTCCGCCCGGGAAGGCGATCTGCCCCGGGTGGCTCCCGAGCGTTGCAGCACGACGCAGCAGCAACACGTCGAGGTCCCGTGGGACCTGCGCTCGCGCGCGTCCCTGCACCGGTGACTGGGCAGGCGAAGAGTCGAGCACCCCGAAGAGGACGAGCACCGCAGCGTGCCTTGCCTGCGCCGCATCCGGCAGGGAACGCGTCACCCCGGTGTGCCAGTCCAGGCCGCGCTCGCACAGAGCCGCGAGCTGCGCCCGGGGATCGTCCGTTACGTCGAGCATGACCCCAGCCTAGAGAATCGCGACGAAGGTCCTCCAAGGTGACACAACGGATGCCCCCGCCTCAATCCGCTGAACACGATGCAATATCCAATGCTAAGTTGTTGTGCATCGCGAGTGCTGGGGGCCGCATGTCATCCGATACTGTCTTTGTCTGGGTCTGCGTCGCTGTGGGCTGGCTGATGATCCTGGGCTCACTACTCGTCACGCGGACCCGAGGGGCGCAGGACCGGCGCTTTCTGCAGTTCTGGCACACCACCGGTTTGCCGATCGGCACTGAACGGATGGCGGCCACCGTCCGCCGCCGGATTCGCACCTCAGGAACCGTCGTCCTCGTCGGTGCGCTGACCGGTCTGCTCGCGGCATCCGTGATCCTCCTTCTGCGACCGGAACTCGCCTCGCCCCCGTTCGTCTGGCTGGTCGCCCTGCCGGCGACCCTGATAGGAGCGTCCACACTCGACCTGGGTCTCACCGTTCGACAGTCGCGATTCCTGCCCTCCATGAATGGCACTCGACCGGATCGGTCGCCCGCGGTCGTTCTCGCCGATTACGTCAGCCCTGGACGGTTGCGCGCGGCCCCCTTGCTGGTGATCGTCGCGGCCGTTCTCGCGGGCACAGCCCTCTGGCTGGGGTCCGTCGGCGTTCTCGATCTCGCCGTCTTCCTGCAGAGCGCCGCGCTTCCGGTTCTTGCCGTTGCGGGCTCCAGCCTCGAGGCCGGCAGGTTCGCATCACGGCGGATCCTCCGCCAGGCCCAGTCGGCGGGTACCGACCTCGAGCAGGCCTGGGACGACGCCTTCCGCGCCGAGACCTTGCGCAGCGCGAGCATGTTTCAGACCATGATCGCGTGGCTGGCCGTTGGAGCCGTCGGCCTGGGAATCCTCAACGGCTGGGACGCGGGGACGGGAACGACCTGGAGCACCGGACTCGGGTCCCAGCTCTTCACCTGGGGCTATCTCGCGACGATCATCTGGTTCGGTCACAGCAGTGCAACCGGGTACTCTCGCGGGCGCCTCTGGCCGAATATCGTCCAACCGGGCCCCCCGGCAGACCAGACGGCCTAACCTCCCCAGCCCAACCGGGTCGGCTACACTCGCGGCATGCCGGTCAGAACCGTAGCCCACTCCGCCCGCGACCTCATCGGCCGCAACCGCACCGTCGACCGCGTCTACCGCACCTCCGTCGGTGTCATCGGCGGGGGAACCGTCGTGCTGGGTATCGTGCTCATCCCTCTCCCCGGGCCCGGCGCGTTGATCAGCCTCGGCGGCCTCGCGCTGCTCGGCACCGAGTTCGACGGCGCGAAGAAGGTCAGCCGCCGGGCAAACGACCTCGCCAGGCGGGGTGCCTCCAAGGTCTCACAGCTGCGTCAGGACCGCAGGGACGCCCGCCAGGACTGACCGGAATCCGCGACGAACGTCACTCGCGAGCGATCGTGCCCTGCGGGTCAACGGATACCGCGATCGCCGTGACGCTCCGCTCCAGGAACGACACGATCTCCTCTGAGGGCATCTCGGTGTCGAGCGCGAGGTCGACGAGGATGTCCTCGGCGAATCCGACCCAGGAGCGCAGGGCGAGACGAAGCAACTCCGAGTCCGCGACTCCGAGTTCCAGGAAGACCGTGATCACGCGATCGGCCTGGGCCGCCCGTGCTTCTTCCAGCACCTCGCGCACCTCGGTGTCGCCGCTCGCGACACCGCGCACGAGGGAGAAGAATGTCCCGCGGTACTCGCGGACAAAACCGACGATCCGCGTCAGGGTGTCGCGGAGTCGTTCGAGGGGCGGCAGTTCCGGGGCAGGCTCTGTGGCGTCCAGCATGGCGTCGCGGGCTGTGCGCACCACTTCACGGTGCAGGCCCTTCTTCGAGGTGAAGTAGTGGAACAGCAATCCGCGGGAAACGCCGGCCCGCGCGGAGAGGTAGTCGATGGTGAGGGATTCCAGCGGCTGGTCCGCGAGGGACTTCACTCCGAGCGCGACCAGCTGGGCCCGGCGCTCGTCCGGAGTCAGCCGCGTTCGCCGCTCCGTTTCCATGGTTAGAGCATATCCGCGTTCGGCAGCGGGCCGTCCACGGCACCCCCGAACCGGGCACTCCCACGCGAGTGCCCGGTTAGCAGATCGCAAAAAGCGTTGCCAAACCGTGATGTTTCGCAAATCCGGCTATTAGTACACTCGTCAACAGCGCTTATTGGTTGGCGAGTCAATAACGACCTGCCGGACTGTTTGCCCAGATCAAGGAGGATCTATGAAGTTCACCAAGCTCACCGGCACCCACGCCGGACGGATCGTGCTCGCTGCGGTTCCCGTGGCCCTGCTGTCCACCGTCCTCATGGCGGGGGTGGCCAACGGCGCCGTCCCCGTCTCGTTCGCCGTGTCGGGAGGCCAGTTCAAGATCAGCGCTTCCCAGCTCGATGGGACGGGCTTCTCTCAGTACGGAGGCGTCGCCCAGGAAGGCAAGACCGGCACGTACCACCCCGTCGCGATCGCGAACATCGCGACCGCGAGTCTGGCCGACCTGTGCCAGTCCGTGGTCGCCGTGACCCCGCTCGGCAAGGTCGGCCTGCTCATCGGTGCGGGCGGCGGCGGCAAGCCGGCCACCGCGACCGACCTGCAGATCGGCATGACCGACCTCAAGGGTGACGCGACCTTCGGCAACATCCGCATCGGCGTGGACGCCGCCGCGGTGAAGACGGCGGCCAAGGGCACCACGGGCGACTTCGCCCAGGACGCCGACACGATCAAGGTCGCCGGGCTTCAGCAGACGGCATGGAGCACCCAGGCCTCGGTGTTCACCCTGAACGGCATGCACCTGCAGCTGACCAACGGAACTGAGTGCTTCTAATCGAAGCACCCCGTCACCACGGAGGAGACCGGATGAAAACCAGCACGTGGGCCACATTCACTGCCTGGTGCCGTCAGAGACCGTTCGTCGGTGGCATCCTCGTCGTGCTGGCCGGAGTGGAGATGTTCTTCTCCGGCCAGCTCGACGTCGGCACGATCCACGTGCAGGTCGGGATCGAAGGCATGCAGGCGATGATCATCCCGATCATCGTGGTGCTGCTCGGTATCCTCGCGATCGCGATGCCCACGCACCGGATCTTTTACGGGGTGATCACACTGGTGTTCTCGATCTATTCGCTGGTCGGCGTCAACCTCGGCGGATTCTTCATCGGGATGGTCCTGAGCGCGATCGGCGGCATTCTGGTCGTCGCCTGGATGCCGAAGCCGGCCAGGGCGGGAACCGCCGTCGAGCTGTTTGCGAGCCCGGTCGAGGAGCCCGACATCCAGTTGGGTGAGCTCTTCGAAGAACGCTCGCGTCCGCGGCGTGCCCTGTGATGCGCGACCGCGGGCGCACCCGCGATCTGCGACCGCGCGTCGTCGGCGTCTGGCTCGTGCTGTCGCTGTCGGCGATCGGGGCGGCAGCGATGCCGTCGCCGGGTCAGGCCGTGCCGTGCGATTTGCTCCTCGTGGACTGCGGCGTCCCGACGCCGACGCCGAGCACGACCGCTGACCCAACCGTGGCGGATGCGACCCCCAGCACCGTCCCGACAGCTCCGGTCGATCCGGCTCCCGTCGTTGCCCCGATCCCGGTCCCCACCACCGGTCCGACCGTGGGCGTCACGGCTCCGGGCCCGAACACCCCGGCCGCGGCGGCGGTTGTCGCCGTGGCAGACCCGAATGCACCCGTGTTCGGCAACCCGGCGGCTCAACTCGGCGCATCCTCGATGACCATCACCGGGCTCGCCTCAGTGACGGTCGTGACCGTGTCGCACGCCGACGGCACCACCGTGCCCGCGCTCAGGATCGTGGCCGATGACATTGTTCTGACGGACGCCGTCATCGACGTGCGGTCGACATCCGGCTCCGGCCTCGTGACGAGCTCCCCGCGGATGGAATTGCACGGCAACGTGCAGGTCTACCTGGACTCGATCACCACGACCCTGCCCGACGGAACCAGCGTCAGCTTCGGAGCGGCCACTCCCCCGCCGGGCGGGCTACCGTCGACACTCGGCTCCGTGACACTCGGGCTCGTCGGGACCCTTGCGGATTCCATCGGCTACAGCCAGGTGCACCAGAGCGTGAGCTGACCGCATGGCAGGACGCGGGGCCGGTCGCCTGAAG
>NZ_JASJXJ010000106.1:0-13971 GCF_035018685.1 Cryobacterium sp. RTC2.1 | reverse complement strand
CCCTCAAGGTGTTCGGCCCGATCTACGCCCTGACCCGCGGCGGACTACTTCTTGATGTCCTTGATGCCGTCGTTGTATTCGGTGCCGAGTTCGGTCAGGACGTCCTTGGACGACTTGGTGCCGTTCATGAGCTCCTGCAGGCCGGCGTTCAGCTGGTCGTAGAAGGTCGGGGTGGGCCAGTCGGGGTAGAAGCCGATGCCGTCGCGCGCGGTGAGCGTGTTGAAGTTGGCAATCAGTTCCTGGCTCTTCGGGTCCGTGATGTCCGAGGCGTTCGCGGCGACGGGGACGCCACCGTTGTTGCCGATCAGGGCCTGGATCTCCGGGCGCATCGTGATGTCGATGAATGCGGCGGCGAGGTCCTGGTTCTTGGCCTTCTCGGGGACGACCCACATGTTTCCGCTGGATCCGGGAGACATCGTGGCGCCGGGGTAGAGGAAGGTGCCGAAATCGAAGCCCTTGATCTCTGTCGTGAAGCGGTTGTACCACCAGCTGCCGGAGAAGAAGATCGGGCTCGTCCCAGCGATGAACGCGGTGCCGGCATCCTCTGCCTTGGTCCCGGTGGCGTCCTTGGAGATGTAGCCCTTGTCGGTCCAGTCCTTGATGGTGTTGGTCGCGTAGGTCAGTTCCTTGCCCTGCCAGTCGACGTCACCGGTGTAGAGCTGGTAGTCGTTGACGAAGCTGCGGTCTGCCTTGGTCAGCGCGAGCTGGTACCAGAGCTGGCCGAGCGGGTACTCGGCTGCCGACTCCGCCAGCGGGGTGATCCCGGCGTCCTTGAAGGTTTTCAGTGCGGCTTCGAACTCGGCCTGCGTGGTCGGGATCGCGACGTTGTACTTCGCGAACATGTCCTTGTTGTAATAGGCCTCGACGAATTCGCCGTAGTTCGGAACGCCGTACCAGGAGCCGGAGCCCATGATGCCGTTTTCGTCATACTTGGCGGTGGTCTGCAGGGAGGGGGCGAGCTTCGCGTCCCAGCCGTACTGGCTGACGTAGTCGTCGAGGTTGCTGAGCAGCCCCTGGCTTGCGAGCAGGCCGGCGGTGGCGTTGCCCTTGTTGTATTCGAGGATGTCGGGGGCCTGGTCGGAGTTGAGGACCTGGCTCGCGGTCGAACGGATCTGCTCGAAGCTCTTCGCTTCGAACTTCACCTTCGCGCCTGTCTCCTTCTCGAAGACCTTGATCGCCTCGTTCCAGGCGATTCCCATCGCGCTGGTATCGGACTCGAAGTCCCAGAGCGTCAGGGTCTTCCCCGTGCCGTCGACGGGTCCAGCCGAGCTGGCGCTCGTGGATCCGCCGGTTGAACCGCTTGCGCAGCCGGTCAAGAGTGCCGCTGCTGCCGTCATTGCGACGACAGCGAGGGCGCGCTTTCCTAATCTCACGTTCTACCTCCTTGTAGTGGCGACACCGATTCCTGTCGCCGATGACGACCCGAGCGCGAGCGAATCGAAACGCTTCGATAATTGCTGTGCTTATCGCCCGCCGAAACGCTTCGACAGTGGGTCGCTTTGAAGCATAGGGGCCTGCGGATGCGGGCACAAGTTGTTTGTTGATATTCGCAACATATCCGCGTCGCACGAGCATCCGGCCCGGCCGCGATCCCCCGGATCCTCCACCTGAGGTGTCGCATATCGAGGTTCACACGCGGGTTGAACATCGATATGCGACACCTCAGGGACGTCATCGACGACCGACGGCGGCGCGGCGCACCCGCGCACGGAGAGCGCGCCGCGGGGTACCCGGCTTCATCCGGTACATGTCGGCGTCCGCCCGCGCGAACAGATCCTCCGCGCTCGCGCCTTGGGCCCCGATGGCCACGCCGATGCTGGCCCGGACGGCGAGCGTGAGGTCTCCGATCGGGAACACGGGGCGCATCCGCTCGGTGATGCGCTCGACGAGGGCGGACGCCTCGGGAATCCCGCCGGTGATCAGGATGACGAATTCATCTCCGCCGAGGCGCGCGACGAGGTCGCTGGGCCGGACTACGGCACTCAGTCGCTCGGCGACCAGGCAGAGCACGGTGTCGCCGACGGCGTGACCATGCCGGTCGTTGATGGACTTGAAGTCGTCGAGGTCGCAGTAGACCAGCGCCACCTCACCGGACTCCCGGCCGACGGCCTCCTCGAGGGCCGAAATGAACTGCCGGCGATTGGCCAGGCCGGTCAGGTCGTCGTGGTTCGCGGCCCTGTCGAGCTGGCGCTCCGCGTGGACGAGTCCCGTGATGTCGCGCGACACACTCAGGTATTGCGTGACGCGGCCCTCGACGTTGCGCTTGAACGGGGTGAGTCCGCGCTCGACCCACAGGCTGCGCCCGTCTGCGGTCACCATCCGGTGCCGGCAGTGCACGACCTCGTGATCGAGGGCCAGCCGCACTCGCTCCTGGGCAGCGCGGTAGATGCCCCGGTCTTCGCTTGGAACGGCGCGGTCCCGTTCCGCGGGATCCGACAGGCCCTCGACGCTGTAGCCGTAGGTCTCGCTCAGGGACTTCGACGCCCAGAGAAGCTTCTCCTCGTCAAGGTCGAACACCGTGATCAGGTCGGGGGTGGTCTCGAGGACGGCGTTCTGGAATTCGAGCACTTCCCCGAGCCGTTGCTGCGCCGCCATCCGCTCGGAGACGTCGGCAACCTGCACGAAGAAGCCTCCGGCGATGTCGGGCTGGTAGTCGACCTGCAGGTGGCGCGTCACGCCACCGGCGTCGACGAGGGTCCGGTCGAAATGCTGCGGGATTCCGTCGAGTGCACCACGCACCATGGGAAAGTTGCTCGCGTAGAGCTCGGAGCCGAGCACCTCGCTGATATGCCGGCCGCGCATTGCCGCGGCGTCGCCGCCGAGCAGCATGCCGTACGCGGTGTTGGCGAGGTCGCAACGGAGGTCGTTGTTCCAGTGCCCGATCAGGGCGGGGATCCGGTCGATTGCGGTTCGCAGGAGGTCCCGTTCTGCCACGAGTGCCTCGTAGTCGTCCATCGTCACCTTTGCCCGAGGAATGCGACCACGGGAACCCGTCGAAGCTCCCCCACTTGGAGGGTACAGGTCCCGGAGCGTTCCGCACCGTTCCCGGAGAAGATCCGGTGGTGGGACCCGGCTTCCCGGGTCGGGAGCGGGTCAGGATCGCGGGGAGGCCCCTGGCCGATCCGGCGGCGGTGCGATCGAGCCGCGCTCGTAGAAACGCGGAGGGACGAGTTCGATACGGGGTTCGATCGGACCGCTCACCTGCTCGATCGCGAGCGTGACCGCGCGCCAGCAGGAGTCGGCGGCGACGAGCGGAATCGTGTCGAGCGGAGGCTCGAAGTGATCGGTCTCGAAGCTCGCGCAGGCCGCAAGCACGGAGAGATCCCGCGGCACCCGCAGGCCGCGTTCCCGCAGCACGTCCAGAACCGCGGTGTGTATGCTCTCCTCGGCATGGAGGACGAGCGCCGTCATGTCCGGGCGCTCCGCGAAGAGCGCATCGAGGGCGATCCGGACGCTCGGGCCGTCCCGTTCGGGCATCACGAACGCCGTCTCGACCCCGTGGGCCGCAGCGGCCGCGAAGAAACCGTCGCGGAACCGGGGCGGGAAATTCGAGCCGCGGGCATAGACGCCGGGAGAGTGCCCGATCAGGCCGATCGACCGGTGCCCGGCTGCCACCAGCTTCTCGACCGCGAGCGCCGCAGCGGCCTCGAAGTCGAGGTCGACGCAGACGAGACCGGCGGCATCCCGGGGAATCCCGATGAAGGTCGCCGGCACGCCGAGTTCACGGATGACCGCGACCCTGTCGTCATCGCCCGCGACGTCGAGCACGATGATGCCGTCGACGAGACTGCTCGACGCCACCCGGCGCAGCCCGCTCGTCGCCTCGTCCTGGGTGAGCAGCAGCACGTCGTAGTCGTGTTCACGGGCGGCCTGCGCGACCGCGAGCACAAAGGCCATGTGGGCCGGCGCATAAGTGTCCGCGTGAAAAGGCGCCGTGAGGGCGAAGATGTTGGTGCGGGTGCCCGCGAGCATCCTCGCCCCCGCGTTCGGACGATAGCCGAGACTCTCCACGGCATCGAGGACGCGCACGCGCGTGGATGCAGCGATCGACCGCTTGCCGGACAGCGCGTAGGACACCGTGCTGATCGAGACACCGGCAACCCGCGCAACATCGTGGATGCTCGCCATGACGCCGACCTCGCTTCCCGATAATAAATGTCTTGTCGCACAGTCTGACCCATGAACCAACGGACCAGAACCACCCCGTCCCGGATTTGTTGTGACAATCGACTTAAATGGGTCAGGGGTCACGGATGCCGGCGGTCCGGTCACTAGGGTGGTCAAGCATGACGGTCTTCGCGAATCCGGTCCTGCCCGGAATGTACCCCGATCCCTCGGTCTGCCGGGTCGGCGACACCTTCTACCTCGCCAATTCGTCGTTCGAATACTTCCCCGGTCTCCCACTTCACTCGAGCACCGACCTCGTCACCTGGACACCCCTCGGCCACGCGATCGACCGCACCGGGCAGGCCGGCCTGCTCGACCTCGCCGGGGTGCCGGACTCCGGCGGCCTCTACGCGCCGACCCTGCGCCATCACGACGGTCTGTTCTTCCTCGCCTGCACCGTCGTCGGCGGCGCGGCGGACGCGTCGTTCTTCCTCACCACGACCGACCCGGCCGGGCCCTGGTCCGATCCGGTGTTCCTCGAGGGCGCGCGCGGCATCGATCCGACGGTCTTCTTCCACGAGGGCAGGGCCTGGTGGGCTGGTTGCCGCCTCGTCGAACCCGGCGCATACCCAGGCCAGACCGAGATCTGGCTGCGCGAGCTCGACCCGGTCGCGGGGCGACTCTTCGGCCAGGAGCACATCCTCTGGAATGGCGCGGTTGCCGGGGCGGTGTGGGCGGAGGGCCCGCACCTCTTCGCGCACGACGGGTGGATCTACCTCCTCGCCGCCGAGGGCGGCACCGAACGGAACCACGCCGTCTCGGTCGCCCGCTCCCGGTCCGTCACGGGCCCATACGTCGGGAACCCCGGCAACCCGATCCTCAGCCACCGCCAGCTGGGAGCCACCGCGAGCGTGCAGAACGTCGGGCACGCCGACCTCGTCGAGGCAGGGGACGGCTCGTGGTGGGCCCTCGCCCTCGGCGTGCGCAGCCGCGCGGGCGGGCACGTGCTCGGACGGGAGACCTTCCTCGCGCCCGTCGCCTGGGAGTCCGGCTGGCCCGTGGTCAACCCGGGTGCCGGCCGGCTCGGCGAGCGCGGAAGCACACCGTTCACGAGCGCGGATGCGCCGACCCCGGCCGAACTGCATGACACCTTCCCGGTCGGGCCGCTCGCGTCGCACTGGCTCGGCGTGCGCGGGCCGGTGCCGGGAGCGCACACTTCGGCGGCAGGGTTGCACCTCGAGCCTCCTGCGCCGCCGCCGACCCCGGACCCGGCCGGGTCGACATCGACGCTACGACCCGCGACGACGACGCCGGCCGCGTTCCTGGGGTACCGGTTGCGGCATCCCGACGTGCGGGCGGGCATCCGCCTGGTGCTGCCGCACCCGGGGGTCACGACCGGGCTCGCCCTGCGGCAGAGCGGGGATTTCGGCCTGCGCATCGAGCTCGCGCACGCGCCGGCCGGCTGGGCCGCGACCGCGATCGCGCGCGCGGACGGGGCTGACACGGTCCTCGGCAGCGTGCCACTCGACCCCGTCGCACCGGGCTCCCTGCTCGGCCTCACCGCAGAGCTGTCTGCGGCGGGGGTCGCTTTCACGGTCACGGTCGCCGGCGAGACGCGGGTCGTCGCCGTGACGGATGCCACCCTCCTGACGACCGAGCGCGCCGGCGGCTTCGTGGGCACCCTCGTCGGGCCCTTCGTGGGCGGCGAGCCCGGCCACCCGGTCACGGTCACCGGCTTCGACTACGTGCCGACGGCATCCGCCACGCCCTGACCGAACCGATTCGACGGGGATTCTGCCCGGAAAGCCTTTCACACCCGCTCCCTCGCGGAATGGACCAGAAGAGTCCGTCGAATCGGTTGGGAGTCAGGCGAGAGGGGCCGTGCTGTGCCGCGTGACGAGGCTCGTCGCAAGATCCATCCGCTGCACGGTGCCGCCAGGGGAATGCCGCATGCTGACCGCGAGGTTCGCCGCTGCCTCCGCCATCTCGGTGAGCGGCTGCCGGATCGTCGTGAGCGGCGGCCCGACCCACCGGGCGAGGGGGAGGTCGTCGTAGCCGACGACCGAGAGGTCGGCAGGGATGAGCAGCCCCAGCGCCCTGGCCGCCTCGTACACGCCCATGGCCTGGAGGTCGCTCCCCGCGAAAATGGCGGTCGGCCGGTCCGGCCGGTCGAGCAGCTCGACCGCGCGCACCCTGGCCCCCTCCGGGTGGAAGTCACCGTCGAGCACAAGGGAGGAGTCGTAGGCGATTCCGGCCGCTTCGAGCGCGGCACGGTACCCGCCGATCCGCGCGACCGAACACAGCATGTCGACCGGACCCCCGATCATGCCGATCCGGGTGTGCCCGAGGTCGATGAGGTGCCGGGTCGCCGCGAGGCCGCCCGACCAGTTCGCCGAGCCGATCGAGGGTACGTCCGGGGTCGGCTCCCCCGCCGGGTCGACGACCACGAAGGGGATGCCGCGGGTCGCGAGCTTCTGCTTCTGCTCCCCCGAGAGGTCCGAGAAGACCAGGATCACGCCGACCGGATTGCGGGCGATCACGCCGTCGATCCACTCCACGGACGGCGCGTGCCTGTCTCCGCTCTCGGTGAGGACGATGCTGAGCCCGTTCGCCCGCGCGACGCGCTCCACCCCGCGGATAATCTCGATCGCCCAGACGCTCTCGAGCTCGTGGAAGACGAGCTCGAGCAACGGCGCGGAGGCTGCGGCGTCGCCGCGGCGGCTGTACCCGTTGCGGGAGAGCAGCTCTTCGACCCGGGTGCGCGTCGCCGGGGCGACGTCGCCGCGCCCGTTGAGCACCTTGGACACGGTGGAGAGCGACACGGCCGCGAGCGCGGCGATCGCCGACAGGGTCACGCGGTCCGGACTCTCCCGGCTTTCTTCGACGATCGACATGGCCTCATTCTTCCCCGAAGCCTCGGCTCCGTGCATCCGTTTGGTTTGTCGCTTGACGCAACAAACCCTGCGCCATAGACTCCAGTCATCCTAATCACTTTCGGCAACTTTGCCGAAACTTTCGAGAGGCGTTCAATGTCGAACACGAGCAGATGGCTCAAACGAGCCGTCGCCGCATCCGCAGTAATCGCGTTGGGAGTCACGCTCTCCGCGTGCTCCGGCACATCAGGCAGCACAGCCAACAGCAACCGTCCGGAAAATGTCATCCACGTCGCCGTCTACGGCGACGCGGGCAACACCGTCGAGCAGGCCATGGTCGACAAATTCAACGCCACCTCCAAGGTCCAGGTCATCCTCGACCGGATCCCCGGCGCCAACTACCAGCAGAAGCTCCAGACGATCATCAGCACCGACGCGGCGCCCGACGTCTTCTTCAACTGGGGCGGCGGCAGCATCCAGCCGTTCGTGAAGGCCAACCTCCTCCTCCCCCTCACCGACATGATCAAGTCGGACCCGGCCCTCGAGTCGAGCTTCCTGCCCTCGGTCTTCAACGCCGCCGCGATCGACGGCGTGCCGTACGGCATCCCGATGCGCGGCACCCAGCCGGTCATCCTGTTCAACAACAAGCAGGTCCTGACGGATGCGGGAATCACCGCCCCGAAGACGTGGGACGACCTGCTCGCCGACGTCAAGGTCCTCACGGCGAAGGGCATCACCCCGATCGCCCTCGGCGGCGCCGACCAGTGGCCGACCCTGATGTGGTTCGAGTACCTCTTCGACCGTGTGGCCGGCCCCGACCTCCTCACGAAGGCCATCGGCGGCGACACGACCGTCTGGGACTCCGCCGACGGCAAGGCAGCACTCACCAAGCTCAAGTCCCTCATCGACGCGGGCGCCTTCGGCACCAACTTCGACTCCGTGAGCTTCGTCGACGGCGGCTCGCCCGCTCTGCTCCGCACCGGCAAGGCCGCCTTCGAGCTCATGGGCTCGTGGGAGTACTCCACCCAGCAGACCGCGGACAAGGCGTGGACCGAAGCCAACCTCGGCTACACCGGCTTCCCGTCGATCGCCGATGGCAAGGGTGACGGCGCCGACCTCGTCGGCAACACGAACAACTACTACTCGGTCATCAAGGCCACCCGCTACCCGGACACCGCCCGCGACTTCCTGAAGCTGATGTACTCCGACGAGTTCGTCCAGGCCCAGCTCGGCATCGGCAACCTCCCCACGACGACCACGACCGAGAAGTTCCTCGACCAGGCCGCCGACCCGGCATACGCGACCTTCCAGTTCAACCTGGTCAAGGACGCACCCGCGTTCCAGCTCTCCTGGGACCAGGCATACCCCCAGTCGGCATCCGCCGACATGAAGACCGCGGTCTCGCAGTTCTTCACCGGCAAGCTCGACGTCGCCGGCTTCATCTCCGCGATGCAGGCACTCTAGGTAACTGACCATGAAGCGTCCAACCACCGGGCGCTCACGGCACTCGGGCGGCCCCAACGTGGGCCGCCCGGGCTTCGCCTGGGCCCTCCCCGCCACAATCTTCTTCGCCCTCTTCGCGATCGTCCCCCTCATCGGCGTCGCGGTGATGTCCTTCACGAGCTGGAGCGGCCTCGGCTCTCCCGAGTTCAACGGGCTCGACAACTGGAACAAGCTCCTCGGCGACAAGGTCATGATGCAGAGCCTCTGGCTGAGCGCCCTGCTCACCCTGCTCGGCGTCGTCATCCAGACCCCGCTCAGCATCCTGCTCGGCGTCTGGGCCGCGGGACAGCAGAAGAACCGCGCCGTCCTCTCCGCGATCTACTTCATCCCGCTGCTGCTCTCCTCCGCGGCCGTCTCGGTTCTCTGGCGGGCCCTGCTCGACCCGAACTTCGGCATCCCCGGCCAGCTGGCCGGGATCTTCGGCGGCGACGGCAACCTGCTCGGCAGCCAGGCCGGCGCGATCGCCGTGCTGACCTTCGTCGGCGCGTGGCAGTTCACCCCGCTGCACACCCTGCTCTACCAGGGCGCTGCCCGGTCGGTCCCGCCCGTGCTCTACCAGGCCGCCGAGATCGACGGCGCAGGCACGATGCGCAAGTTCTTCAGCATCACCCTGCCGCAGCTGCGCAACACCATCGTGACCTCCGGCATCCTGATGGTCGTCGGCGGCCTCACCACCTTCGACACCGTGCTCATCCTGACCAAGGGCGGGCCGGGCACCGACACAACCATCACGCCGTACTACATGTACCGGAAGGCGTTCCAGTCCTTCGACTTCGGCGTCGGCAGCGCGATCGCGCTCGTCCTCGTGGTCATCGCGACGGCCATCTCGCTCATCATGGTCAGGGCGACGGGCTACGACAAGATGAACAGCGCCCAGGAAGGCATCTGATGAAGCCCAGACCGAATTACTTCGCCGGGGCCGGCAGCATCATCTGGCTCCTGATCGTCCTCGTCCCGATCTACGTCATGGTCACGGCGACGATCCAGACGCAGCAGGGCTACGCATCCGCCGGCCCGTTGTCTCTGCCGAGCTCGTTCACCCTCGACAATTTCGGCGCCCTCGTCACGGGCGGGTTCCTCACCTACGTGTGGAACACCGTCATCGTCACGGTGAGCGTCGTCGCGATCGTCGTGCTCGTCGTCCCACCGCTCTCCTACGCGGTCGTCCGCAGCCGCAGCCGGGGCATCTCGCTGATCTTCCGCACCTTCCTGCTCGGCCTCGCGATCCCGGCCCAGGCCGTCATCGTGCCGATCTTCTACCTGATCTCGGTCGCCGGGCTCTACGACAGCCTGATCGGCATCATCCTGCCGACGGCGGCGTTCTGCCTGCCGATCTGCACCCTGATCCTGACCGGCAGCATGCGCGACATCACCCCGGAGCTCTACGAGGCCATGGCCATGGACGGTGCGACGCCGATGCGCAGCTTCTTCCAGCTCGTGCTTCCCCTCTCCAAGAGCGGCATCTCGACGATCATCGTCTTCTCCGCGCTGCAGGCCTGGAACGGCTTCCTTTTCCCCCTGATCCTGACCCAGTCGGCCTCGACCAAGGTGATCACCCTCGGACTGTTCGACTTCCAGTCGCAGTACGGTGTCAACATTCCGGGGCTGATGGCGGCCGTGCTGCTCTCGATGCTCCCGGTTCTCTTCGTGTACCTATTCGCCCGGCGCGCCCTTGTTCAGGGCCTCATGGGCGTCGGAGGCAAGTAATCATGACCGACACACTCTCCCCAGCCCCTTCCTCGGTGGATGCAGCGCCGCACGCCTGGCAGGACACCGCGCGCTCCCCCGCCGAGCGCGTCGACACCCTCCTCGCCGCGATGACCCTGCGCGAGAAGGTCGCCCAGCTCTACGGAGTCTGGGTCGGCGCCTCAAACGACGGCGGCGGCGTCGCCCCGTACCAGCACGACATGGAGGACGTCCTCGACCTCGACGCCCTCCTGCCGCACGGCCTCGGCCAGCTGACCCGGCCGTTCGGCTCCGGGCCCGTCGACGCCGCCGTCGGCGTCGTCTCCCTCGCGCGCAGCCAGCGTCGCATCGTCGCGGCCGGCCGCTTCGGCATCCCCGCCCTCGCCCACGAGGAGTGCCTCGCCGGCTTCACCGCGTGGGGCGCGACCGCATACCCGGTGCCGCTGGCCTGGGGCGCGACCTTCAACCCCGGCCTCGTGCAGGAGATGTCGGGCCGGATCGGCGCGAGCATGCGCTCCGTCGGGGTGCACCAGGGCCTCGCCCCCGTTCTCGACGTCGTACGCGACGCCCGCTGGGGCCGCGTCGAGGAGACCATCGGAGAGGACCCGATCCTCGTCGGCACCATCGCGACCGCCTATGTGCGCGGTCTCGAGTCCGCCGGCATCGTCGCGACCCTCAAACACTTCATCGGTTACTCCGCATCGAAGGCCGGCCGCAACCTCGCCCCCGTCTCGATCGGCCGCCGCGAATTCAACGACGTGCTCGTCCCGCCGTTCGAAATGGCGGTGCGCGAGAGCGGGGTCCGCTCCGTGATGCACGCGTACACCGACATCGACGGCGTGCCGACCGCCGCAGACCCGACCCTGCTCACCGGGCTCCTCCGCGACACCTGGGGCTTCACCGGAACGGTCGTCGCCGACTACTTCGGCATCGCCTTCCTGAAGACCCTGCACGCGATCGTCGAGACCTGGGGGGATGCCGCGGTGCAGGCCCTCCGCGCCGGCGTCGACGTTGAGCTGCCGACCGTCAAGACCTTCGCGGAACCGCTCCTCGCCGAGATCGAGGCCGGCCGGCTCCCGACCGGCTACATCGACCGCGCAGCCCGGCGCGTGCTGCTGCAGAAGCTCGACCTCGGCCTGCTCGACGCCGACTGGTCGCCGCTCCCGGCCGGCTGGACCGAGACCGACCTCGCCGACGTCGAGGCCGTGCGCGGGCGGGTCGATCTTGATCCCGCCGCGAGCCGGAGCGTCGCGCGCCGGATCGCCGAACAATCGGTTGTGCTGCTGACGAACGACGGCCTGCTGCCGCTCGCGCCGGCATCCACCGGCTCACCGCTGCGGATCGCGGTCGTCGGCCCCAATGCCGACGACGCGCTCAACCTGCTCGGCTGCTATTCGTTCCCCGGCCACGTCGGCACCCTGCACCCCGAGGTGCCGATCGGAATCGAAATCCGCACCGTGCTCGAAGCAGTTCGCACTGAGTACCCCCTGGCGACCGTGACATACTCGCCCGGCGTCACCGTCGATGGGACCGACGAGACCGGCATCGCGCCAGCCGCACGTGCCGCAGCCGACGCCGACCTCGTGATCATCGTGCTCGGCGACCGGCCCGGACTGTTCGGGCGCGGGACCAGCGGGGAGGGCTGCGACGCCGAGTCGCTCGAACTGCCCGGTCGGCAGTGGCGGCTACTCGACGCGGTCCTCACGAGCGGAACCCCCGTCGTGACCGTGCTCGTCGCCGGACGCCCTTACTTCCTGCACGATGCACCCGAACGGTCAGCGGCCGTGTTGCAGTCGTTCTTCCCCGGCGAGGAGGGCGCCGGGGCACTCGCGGGCGTGATCAGCGGCCGGGTCAACCCGTCCGGCCGGCTGCCCGTGAGCGTACCGAACCACGCGGGCGGCCAGCCAGGCGGGTACCTCGCCGCGCCGCTCGGGAGCCGGAACGAGGTCTCCAACCTCGACCCGACCGCACGCTTCCCCTTCGGCCACGGTCTCGGCTACAGCCGATTCGAGTGGACCGATGCCGCGATCGGCGCGGCCTCGATGACCACGGATGCCGCAACGACGGTCACGCTCACGGTCACGAACGCGGGTGCCCTCGCAGGGGCCGACGTGGTGCAGCTCTACCTGCACGACCCGGTCGCCTCGGTCGTGCGCCCGGTGAACCGGCTGATCGGCTACGCGCGGGTCGAGCTGGATGCGGGTGCGAGCGCACGCGTCGAGTTCACGGTGCACGCCGACCTGTCCGCGTTCACGGGCAGGGACGGCGACCGCATCGTCGAACCCGGTGCTCTCGAGCTGCGGCTCGGGCACTCGAGCACGCTCGTCGCCGCACCCCTCAACCTGCGGCTCACCGGGCCCGTGCGCACCGTCGACCACACCCGCACCCTCGTGGCCGCGGCGACCGTCGCCCCGCGCTGAAGCCCCGCCCGACCGGCCCGTTCCGGTCGCACCGATTGCCGGATGACGGTAGCGCGGCATCCGCTTTTCCCCTAATATGTTTACAGATACAACAAATCATCAACGTCGCTGACAGACAAGGAACCTCATGGCCATCACGCCCACCCCCGCAGACAAATTCTCCTTTGGCCTCTGGACCATCGGCTACAACGGCGCTGACCCCTTCGGTGGGCCGACTCGTCCGCCGCTCGACGTCGTCGACGCCGTGGAGAACCTGGCGAAAATCGGGGCGTACGGCCTGACCTTCCACGACAACGACCTGTTCCCGTTCGGCTGCACGGAAGAGAAGCGCCAGTCGCAGATCGACCGCGTCAAGCAGGCGTGTGCAGACACCGGCCTGATCATTCCGATGATCACGACGAACCTGTTCAGCGAGCCCGTCTTCAAGGACGGCGGCTTCACCTCGAACGACCGCAGCGTCCGCCGCTTCGCCCTCCGCAAGGTGCTGCGCAACCTCGACCTCGCGGCCGAACTCGGCGCGAAGACCTTCGTGATGTGGGGCGGGCGCGAAGGCGCGGAGTACGACTCGGCCAAGGACATCCGCTCGGCCCTCTCCCGCTACCGCGAAGCCGTCAACCTGCTCGGCGACTACGTCACCGACAAGGGCTACGACATCCGCTTCGCGATCGAGCCCAAGCCGAACGAACCCCGCGGCGACATCCTGCTGCCGACGATCGGTCACGCGATGGCGTTCATCACGACCCTCGAGCGCCCCGAATTGGTCGGCGTGAACCCCGAGGTCGGCCACGAGCAGATGGCCGGGCTCAACTTCGCCGCCGGCATCGCCCAGGCGCTGTACCAGGGCAAGCTCTTCCACATCGACCTCAACGGCCAGCGCGGCATCAAGTACGACCAGGACCTCGTCTTCGGCCACGGCGACCTGCACAACGCCTTCGCTCTCGTCGACCTGCTCGAAAACGGCGGCCCGAACGGTGGCCAGACCTACGAGGGCCCTCGCCACTTCGACTACAAGCCGAGCCGCACCGAGGACATCACGGGCGTCTGGGACTCCGCCAGGGCCAACATCCAGACGTACCTGCTGCTCAAGGAACGCGCCGCGTCCTTCCGCGCCGACCCCGAGGTGCAGCAGATGCTCGCCGCGGCCAAGGTGCCCGACCTCGCGCTGCCGACCCTCGGCGAAGGCGAGACCTACGACGACCTGCTCGCCGACCGCGCCTCCTACGAAGACTTCGACACCGACGCGTACTTCGGCGGCAAGGGCTTCGGCTTCGTTCGCCTGCAGCAGCTGGCCCTCGAGCACCTGCTCGGCGCCCGCAACTAGCACAGCATCACCTGCGCGCCCCGGCCGGCGTGTCACGCTCATCTGGGGGGCGGGACAAACC
>NZ_JASJXJ010000105.1:0-13987 GCF_035018685.1 Cryobacterium sp. RTC2.1 | reverse complement strand
TCTGCGGCGAGGCCGCAGCCGACCCCGTGCTCGCCGTCGTGCTCGTCGGACTCGGGGTCGCAACCCTGTCGATGACCTCCCGTTCGCTCTCCGCTGTCGGAGCCGTGCTGAAGTCCGTCACCCTCGACGATGCCAAGAAGCTCGCGGTCCTCGCGGTGTCCGCGCCGAATCCGACCGAGGCCCGCAAGCGCGTGCGCGCCGGATTGCCCATACTTGAAGAGTTGGGTCTGTAACCGCACACGCGTAACCGCTCCCCGCACCACTCCAGTCAGCCCGCAGTATCGTCGAGCACGACCGTCGTCGAGTATCAACCAGGAGGAATTATGTCCGAACGCACAGCCACCATTGCCAGCCGAGTCGGCCTGCATGCCCGTCCCGCGTCCATTTTTGCGGCCGCCGTCGGCGAACTGCCGATCGAGGTCACCATCGCGATGGAGGGCGAGCCTGCTGAAGACGCCATGGACGCCTCGAGCATCCTGAGCCTGATGAGTCTCGGTGCGGCCAACGGCGACGTCGTCGTGCTGCGCGCGGAAGGCGACGGAGCCGACGAGGCGCTCGAAGCCCTCGTCAAGATCCTCGAGACGGACCTCGACGCCGAGTAATACTCCACCGGAACAACAGGAAGCACCCTCGGTAGTCGGGGGTGCTTCCTTTTTTGTGTGCTCGTCGCTGGTCTACGAGCCGACGAGTGTGATGAAAGCGCTCAACTGGGCTAGCGCCTCGACGCTGTGCGGCAGCGAGTCCGTGAGCGCGGGCGAGTAGACGAGCCACGCCGCCCACTGCGCGCGCGAGATGGCGACGTTGAGCCGGTTCGCGAGCAGCAGGAATTCGAGGCCGCGCGGCACCTCCTCCGCGGACGACGCCGCGAGCGAGACGATCGCGACCGCGGCCTCCCTGCCCTGGAATTTGTCGACCGTGCCGACCGGGACCGAGGAGAGGCCGACCGCCCGGAGTCGTTCCCTGATCAGGGCGACCTGGGCGTTGTACGGAGCGACCACGATCACGTCCGCCTCCCCGAGCGGGACCGTTCGCCCGGCGGATGTCCACGGCCGGCCGATGGCGTCGCGGACGAGCCCGACCACGACATCCGCTTCTTCGATCGACGAGGTCGCGTTGTCCGTGTGGCGCACCGGAACGGGATGCAGCCCTGGTTCCACTCCGGCCAGGGCGCGGTCGGAGGGGTGCGAGCGGAGTTTGCCCTCGTAGGAGAGCGCCGAAACAGGAGCGCAGACGGCCGGGTGCATCCGCCAGCTCGTCGCGAGGAAATACCCGAGCTCGGCGGGGAGCACCCGATGCCCGTCCGTGAGCCAGGCGAGCGCGGAGAGGTCGACGGGCTCGGGGTGCGTGCCCTGGCTGACCTGCGGCAACTGCTGCGGGTCGCCGAGAAGCAGCAGCCGCTCCGCCGAGACGGCCGCGGCAATCGTGCTCGCGAGGGAGTACTGCCCGGCCTCGTCGATCACGAGCAGGTCGAGGGAGCCGCGCGGGATCCGGTCGGCGTTGCTGAAGTCCCAGGCCGTCCCGCCGAGTACCCAGCCGTCCGACCGGCCGGTGAAAGCGGCGAGACCCTTGACATCGAGGGCGAGCCACGGAACGGCAGTGCCTTCTTCGCCCTTCTTCGGCCGTTTGCCGACGCGGTCCGGGTCGAGCCCGACTCCGGCGCCCGCCTCGACCACCGCCCGCAGCATGTTCTCGACGGCCGCATGCGACTGCGCGACGACGCCGATTTTCCAGCCGTGCCGGACCACGAGGTCGGCGATCACCCGCGAGCCGACGAAGGTCTTCCCGGTTCCGGGCGGGCCCTGGACGGCAAGGTAGGAGTGATCGAGGGCCAGCACGGCATCGCGGATGGCGCCCGGGGTGTCTCCTGCGGTAACGACAGGCAGGGTGGCGCCCCCGCGCAGTCGCGGCGGCACCCGGCGCAGGATGTCGAACGCGGCATCCGCGAGCGGCAGCGGCCATGCGGACAGCACGGCCCTGCCCCACTGGGAGATCGCGCCGACCTGGCTGCCGGGCTGCGGCGGAGTCCCCGGAGTGACGGCGACAGGGAGCGCGTCGTGGTGGGGCGCGTCGCGTTCGAGGATCTCGTCGACGAAGATCACGCCGTCGTCGAGGGCACCGCCATCGAGGACGCCGTCGTCGATGGTGCCGCCGAATCCGCCGTCGTCGCCCACCTGCACGATGGTCGCCTTGTTGTGGGCGGTGCGGGCGCCCGGCTCGTCGCTCCGCCGGATCGGCGGATACGGCGGGTCGTAGACGAGGAACGGCTGTTGCCCTGCTTTGAGCGAGCTTCCGGGCGCCGGGGTGCCCGCGAGCCGGAGCAGGCGCCGGTCGAGGACCTGCCTGCCCTCGCGGTGCCAGCCGATCTCGACGGTGGCCCGCACGACCGAGAAGACGTCCCTGGTGTCCGACCAGTCCTCGAGGGGCGACGCGAGCCTGGCGAAGTGGTCCCACCAGAACGATTTCTGTTCGCGGCGATGGTAGTCGATGGCCGCGGCCGCGAGGGCGAGCGCGGTCTCGTCGCTCGTGCGGCCGGTCGGCGGCACCTGTTCGAGCAGGGCCGTCAGTTCGAGGTAGACCGGGTCGGGTTCCCGCTCGGGGACCGCTATCGCGAGCTCGCCGGCACGAGCCGCGACGCCGGCATCGCCCGAGGCACCGAGGCGTCCGGCGGCACCGTCGTCGAACGCACCGTTGTCGACGGCACCGTTGTCCGCGGCCCGGTCGAGGAGCCAGTCCCGCAGCCGCCGCGTCGACCGGCAGTCGTAGGCGTTGTACCGCGCGATGTCCTCGAGGACGGCCGCAGCGGCATCCGCCTCGCCGGCGGCGAGGAGCTCGCCCGCGTGCGCGTACTCGGCGATCGAGTCTGCGGCGTTGTCGACGCCCTCCCTGGCCTCCTCCCCCATGTACAGCGGCTCGAGCTTCTTGAGCGAGTAGCTGCGGCTGCCGACCCGGAGGCCCTGCCGCACGATCGGGTACAGGTCGACGAGCACGTGGTTGCGGAGCAGGTCGTCGACGGTGTCCTCTCCGACGCCGTGCCGCGCGGCGAGGCTGAGCAGGTGGGTGCGCTCGTAGGGGGCGTAATGGTAGATGTGCAGGTCGGGGTACCGTTCCCGTCGTTCGTGCACGTAGGCGAGGAAGCCGATGAGGGCCTGGCGTTCCTCGGCGTGGCTGTGCGCCCAGAAGGCGCGGAAGGTGTCGTCGGGTTCCACGAGGCCGAACAGGTAGTCGAGGCCCCACACCACGGTGCCGGCTGAGGCGTCGTCCGCTCCCTCCTGGTACAGGGGATCGCCCTCGAAGTCGAAGAAGATATCCCCCTGGCTCGGCCGCGGAAGTGCGGCGAGCGCCGGCGGATTGGTCACCTGCCAGGCGAGCGGTCGGCCGGGGTGCGGGTCGAGCTGAAGACTGGCCTGTGCGCGCAGGGTCGCGAGCGTCGAATCGGTGATCCCGGCGACGGGCCCCGCAGATGCGGCGAGCTCCTCGATCGTCCCGATCCCCGCAGCGCGCAGGCGGGCACGCTGCGAGAGCCGCAGCCGGGCGACCAGGAGCACGTCCCGGTGCAGTTGCACCTGCTCCTCACAGACCGCGCAGCGTCCGCAGGCGACGTACCGGGCGTCGCCCCAGGGGGTCGGCGCGGCGTCGGCGAGGCGTTCGTCGATCAGGCCCTCGAGCCTGGCCCGCCTGGCCCGGTACACCGGAAGGATGTCGGCCAGCCTGTGCGAACTCGTGCGCCCGTCGCCGAGAAGGAGGTGCACCCGGTCGCCGGTGCGGATACCGAGGCGTTCCAACTGGTCGCTGTACGCCGCGAGTTGCAGCAGCGCGGTCACCTTGGCCGAGCGGGCCAGTTTCGTGTCGTAGACCTCATAGCTCGGCCCCGCCGCGGCGCTTTCCGCCGAATCGCCCTGCTCCGGCAAGCGGATGATGAAATCCGCGTACCCGAGGAAACGCCCGTCGAAGAAGGCGGCCTGGAACACCACCGCGGCGCCGGCTCGGAGGGCCTCGGCACTCAGCCGGGCGGCTTCGAGGATCGCAGCGCGCTCGGCGCGGGCCGGACGCTCGATCTCGACGACGGGCCCGGTCGAACGGAGCCGGTTCAGCATCCGCAGTTCGTGGGCGTCGCCGAGTTCCGCGGTGCGCGCGAGCATGGCGTCCGCGGGGTCCGGAACCGGGTCGATCCGCCCGAGGCGGGCGTCGAGCCGGCGCATCACGGCCCACTCGCAGACCGCGGCCTCGCTCAGGTCGCTCGCCGAGTACACGACGGTGACAGGGTCAAGCAGGAACACGGCGGCCTCCCGAAAGGATCTGCCCCGAGGCTAACCGAAGCCACCGACGTACGGGTGCTGTGAGCAGGCTGTGGAATCCCCCGCTGCGCGAAGTCGCCCACTAGCCTCGACCCAACGGCAGTGTTGACGTGGCCGGGCTTCCCCCTCACGGGGTGCCCCGGAGGGTTTCCTCGACGTCGGACTCCGCATCCTCATCGACGAAATCAGAAGGACACACCGTGAGCGAAACCACCAGCACGAGCACGAGCGACGACACGGCCGGAACGGCGACGGGCCCCGACGGCCACATCATCCAGGACTGGACCGACCTCGGGAAAGAGATGTGGTCGTACCTGACCGGCAAGAGCGCCGTGATCAACTACACCTTCATCGACATGGCCGTCGAAGTCCCCCGGGACATCGGACCGGACGCCCCGCGGGCGACATGGAAGCTGAACGGGACCCTCCGCGTCACGACGAGCGAAGGCCCGACCGCCGAGTCCCTCGCCCACTGACCATGGCAACGACCACCCGTCTGGACATCGATCTCGCCTTCTCCCTTGCCGAGCCGGACGGCCAGCACGGCGGCGAACGGATGCAGGGAACGATCACCGCCGCCGGCACCGACGTCGAGATCTTCGCGAGCCGGCCAGAGCTCTTCCTGCAGACGAGGACGATCACTCTCAAGGAGATCCGTACCCTCGCGGCAGACCTGGCCGAACGGGGGCTCTCGGTCTCGCTGAGCGGTCCGAACGGGCTGGTGGTCCGGCTCGGTGCGATCCCGGCTCAACGGCTGCAGCGCCTCCTGACCGGGTCCGCGCATGTCGCCCTCGGCAGCCGGGCGGCGCTGGCGCCGCTGCTGCGGCGTCGCAGGCGCGCCGGCGGGGCAGAACCGGCACCGGTCGTGACCTTGCCGCCCTCCACCCTCTTCCCCCTGGTACCGACGCTCGACCGCCGCATCCGGCGTACCGTGACGACCACGCACTACACCCGCGGATCCGGGCGTCCCCGACTGATCTTCGTCGTCGGGTCGGAAAACTGGGACGGCACGCCGCCCCGCCAATTCGACCTCATGCCGGAGACCACGACGATCGGATCGAGCCCGGACGCCGATCTGAGGCTCGACGGTCTCTCCCCGATCCACGCCGAGATCCGGCATGATCAGAACGACGAGTACGTGTTCTTTCCCCTCGGGCCCGTCACGCCGGGAACGGAGTCCCAGGGCATCGACGGAAGTCGTCCGTCAGAGGGGGGCCGGATTCTGCGCACCGGCGCGCGCATCGAACTCGGGCCGTGGCGGATGGCGTTCTTCCGCGAGGAATTCGCCGATCACGGTCGTCCGTACGGCGGCAGGGTGGGCGGGGAACTGGCGTACCAGAAGCCGCAGCCCGCTCGCAGGAGCGCAGCGAAGCCGCCACCGGCCACACCAGGGCCGCCGGTCTCCTAGCCGCGGAGACCCGGCGTTGAGGCGGCCGCTGCCCCGGCGTCCGCTGTGCTAGACCGGCTCGCCCGCCGTGGTGACGGCGGCGGATGCCTCTCCGCCGGCATCCGCTTCTGGCTCACGTCCGTCGCGGTGCGGCGTCGTGCCCGAGAGCCGCAGCGTCGCGAGCAGGCCGAGGACAAGGAATCCGGCGGCCGCGAACGCGGAGTACCGGGTGCCCTCGCTGAAGGCGTCGCGCGCGGCCGTGGCCACGGCGGGGCTCTGTGCTTCGAGGGCGGGGATCGCCGCTCCGGCACTGTCGACGACCGCGTCGACGACCTGGGTGCGCGCAGACTCCGGCAGCCCGGGCACGTCCGCGAGTTTCGCGTCCAGCGAGGCGCCGACCGAGGTGAACAGCACGGTGCCGAGCACCGCGATGCCGAGCGCGGAGCCGATCTGCCGCGCCGTCGAGGAGGTGCCGGACCCTTGTCCGCTCTTTTCGACCGGAACGTCCTTGAGCACGACTCCGGTCAGCTGGGCGGTCGCGAGGCCGACACCCATCCCGTAGACGAAGAGAAACGGCACGATCGCGAGCCAGCTGGCGTCCGCCGTGATCACCAGGCCGAGCCCCGCGACGCCGAGGATCTCCAGGACGATTCCGACCCGCACGATCGTTTCCGGTGACACCCGGTTGCCGTATGCGCCGGCGAATCCGCTCGCGACGAAGGAGCCGATCGCGAGCGCGAGCAGCACGAACCCGGTCTGGAGCGCGTCGTAGCCGAGCACGTTCTGCAGCCAGAGCGGCAGGGACAGAATGATGCCGAACTCTCCGAGAGACACGATCAGCGCCGCGATATTCCCGTTGCGGAATGAAGCGATCCGGAACAGTGAGAATGCGAGCAGGGTGGTCTTGCCTGCGCGCTGCCGGGAGAGGCCCCACAGGATGAACGCCGCGCCGGCGAGGAGGGTGATCGCGAAGGCGACCGGAATCGGGGAAATCGAATACGGCCAGGTGAAGCCGCCGATCACCATGGGCTTGTTCGTCAGCCACCAGCCGTAGCTGCGTCCCTCGATGAGTCCGAAGACGAGGCTGGCGCTCGTGAGCACCGAGAGCACGGCGCCGACGACGTCGACCCTGCGGGGTTCGCCGGCATCCTTCGACTCGGAGACGAAGACGAGCACACCGATGACGATGATCACACCGAGCGGCACATTGATGCCGAAGGCCCAGCGCCAGGAGAAGTACGTGGTCAGCCAGCCGCCGAGGAGCGGCCCGACCGCGACCATGCCGCCGATCGTGGAGCCCCAGATCGCGAAGGCGATGCCGCGGTCGCGGCCGCGGAAGTTCGCGTTGATCAGCGACAGGGTGGTCGGGAGCACCATCGCGCCGCCGATGCCCTGGATCAGGCGGGCGCCGATCAGCAGGTCGCCCGATTGCGCCAGGGCCGCGAGAACGGATGCCGCGGCGAACAGCACGACGCCGAGGATCAGGATGCGACGGCGCCCGTACCGGTCGGCCAGTGTGCCGAAGACGAGCAGGAGGGCTGCGAAGACGAGGGTGTAGCTTTCCTGGACCCACTGCACCTGGGTCGACGTGATCGCGAGGTCCCGTACGATCGAGGGGATCGCGACGTTGATGATCGTCGAGTCGACGATGATCAGCGCGACGGCGATGCTGATGAAGACGAGGCCGGCCCACCGGCGGCGCGGGGACTCAGCCCGGGCGGAGGCAGTGGGGGTGGCTGGGTGCTGGTCGGTCATGCGATTACCATTCGGGTCGGCGGGGAGACGGGAAGCTTCGCCATGCGCAGGCGCGCGCCGACGGTCAGGGCGATCACGAGCACGGCGCCGACGATGGCCGCGACACCGGCGGGCACGGAAGGCGGTGTTCCGCCGAGCCGTGCGACGGCGAGCCAACCGAGCCCCCAGGCGAGGGAGGCCGCAGGGGCGAGCCTGCCGTGACCGCTGATCGCGAGCAACCCGCCGACGACGGTGGCGACCGCGATGACGGCGACCGCCCAGAGGTCAGGGTCGAGCGCGAAGCCCGTGAAGCCGGCGACGACGAGCACGGCGGTCACGTTCGCAGCGGTCGCGACACAGACCCAGCCGAGGTAGAGGCCCATGGTCCCGTCGAGGAGGATCGTTTCGACGAGGTTCTTCGGGCGTGAGGCCAGGGTGAGCCGGAAGGTGCAGACGAGGACAGCGAGCAGGGCCACGATGACGGGCACGCTGAGCCACAGCTGGTCGAACTGGATGCTCAGGATCCACGCGGCATTCAGGATCAGGGACGCCAGGACCGGGTATCCGAGCAGACGCTGACGGGGATCGCTCCGCTGCGCCGGCAGGCACTGCCAGATGGCGTACCCGACCAGGCCGAGATAGATCGGCGTCCAGATCGCGAACGCGGGGACGGCAGGGGCGATCAGGGTCGCGTCAGCGGCAAGCGCGCCGCCGGCGGCGTTCTGGATGGGGGTGCCGCCCGCGGCACCTGACCCGATGAAGGATCCGACGAGGGCGACGAGCGCGCCGATCACGACGAGGACCTGCCGCCGGAGATCTCGAGAATTCATCTCACTCTCCTAGATATAAGTCAACTGAACAAGATGACGTTAGCACCAGGGCGCGCGAAAGAACAGCGCAGGGTCCACTGATCCGTGATCCCTCGTTCGCGAATCATCGGGGTGCGCTCGGCGGAGTGCGCTCGGAGCGGCTCGATGGGCCCCTGGATCAGTAGTTGAAGGCGATCGAGCAGGTCTGCTGGCTCGCGGTCTGGCCGCGCAGCCCGGCGATCTCGACGGGAGCAGCTGCATCCGTTGCCGCGGGCGTCGGAGTGCCCGTTGCCGCACCGGTGGCCGAGGCAGTGGGGGTGGGGGTCGGCGTCGGCGTTGCGGCCGGCGCAGCCGTCGGGTCGAGTTCGGCGCTGTTGCCGAGGGATTTGGCGTCGAGGGTGAAGGACTGGTCGGCCGTGACCGCGGCGAACAGCTTCTTGGCGAGGGCGGTCGACGGTACCAGCTTGTTGGTGTCCTGCGGGTCGGTCGCCGACGGGTATTGCACGAACACGAGCTGGTTCAGGTCGATGTCCTTCAGGGCGAGCGCCATGCCGACCATGGTCGGGATGTTGGCGAGGGACGTGGAGAGTTTCAGGTTCGTCCCCGCGGCCGTCGCGAGGGCCGACAGCTTCGACACGTCGGTGAGCGTCGCGCTGCTCTTCATCACGCGCATCAGCGAGGACATGTAGGCCTGCTGCGAGGAGATCCGGGACAGGTCGCTGCCGTCGCCGACGCCGTGGCGGCTGCGCAGGTAGGCGAGGGCGGCGGTTCCGGAGACGACGCTCGTTCCCGCGGGAAGGTCGAGTCCCGTGTACGGGTCCTTGATCGCGTCGTTGAGGCAGACCGGGACGCCCCCGACGGCGTCGGCCATCGCGACCGTGCCCTCGAAGGAGATCAGACCCGCGTACGGAATGGTCAGCCCGGTCAGCGACGAAACGGTCGAGACCACGCAGCCGAGGCCGCCCCGTCCGAAGGACGCGTTCATGGCCGTGGACGTCGCGGCCTTCGCCACCTTCCCGGTATCGGGGTCCGTGCAGGCCGGCTGGTTGACGACGAGGTCACGGGGAATGCTGATCACGACCGCGCTCTTATGGTCGGCGGAGACGTGCAGCAGAATGTTGACGTCGTTGAGGGTGCCGGTGCGGTCGCCATAGGCTGCGGACTGGGTGAGGGAGTTGTCCACCCCGACGACGAGGACATTGAAGCCGCCCTCGAAGGAACCGAGCTGGGGAATCGCGGGCAGGTCGGTCGCCCCGTTGGAGATGTCGACCGCGTTAGCGGAGACCTTCGTTGCGAACTGGCTCACCGCGATGGCCGCAACGGAGACGCCGCTCACGAGGACGACGGCGAGCGTGAGCGCAAGCGCCTTGATCAGGGTCAGCATCGTGTGGCTGCGGCTCGGTCGGCGCCGATGGCGGATGAGCGTTGCCGCCCGTGCGAGCCTGCGGGCGTCCGCGCGACCCTCGGGTCTGTGATTCGTCAACAAAACCCCTTATTGCGTTCCATGGTCAGAATCTTCACGATAGTTGCCGGTCCCGGGTGTTTTCTGGACTCGGGCTATGAGACTCACAGAAACGGCTGTGTCAGGCTGGGAGGATGCTGATCAACCGGGTTCACCACATCGCCATCATCGCGAGCGACTACGAGCGTTCGAAGCGGTTCTACGTCGAAGTCGTGGGCTGCACGCTCGAGGCGGAGTACTTCCGGGCCGAGCGCGATTCCTGGATGGGCAAGCTCGCCCTGAACGCCGAGTACATCCTCGAGTTGTTCTCGTTCCCGGACACCCCGCCCCGGCGCAGCGGCCCGGAGGCGCTCGGCCTGCGCCACCTCGCGTTCGAGGTCGACGACGTTCCCGGCACGCGCGCGGAGCTCCTCGGCACGGGCGTCGCCTGCGAGGAGCTGCGGGTCGACCCGAACACGCACAAGGCGATGTTCTTCTTCCGGGACCCCGACGGCCTGCCGCTCGAGATCTACCAGTCCTGAGGGGCCCCTGCCCCGAGGGGCTACTCGGGGAGCAGCTCGAAGACGACGCCGTTGTCGCGGACGCTGATCCGCAGGCGGTCGAGGCTCGGCACGACGAGATCGGCGTCGAGCTGGTCCATGGTGTGCGTTCCGGCGACACCGATCGTCAGGCATCCGGCCGCGCGACCCGCCTCGAGGCCCGCCGGCGCGTCTTCGACCACGACACAGCGACGCGGGTCGGCGCCGAGCCGGGCGGCCGCAGCCAGGAAGGGCTCAGGGAACGGCTTGCCGCGCGGAGTGTCGTCGATCGTCACGACGGTCGCCGGCACCGGGAAGCCGGCCGACTCGAGCCGGGCGAGGCACAACGAACGGGCGCACGAGGTGACGATGGCGCGGCGGCCCTCCGGCAGGCTCTGCATCAGTTCCGCGGCCCCGGGAAGAATCACGATGCCCTCGAGGTCGTCGAGTTCGAGTTCGAGCACCCGGCCGATCGACCACTCGATCTTGTCCTCGGGAACGAGCCTGGCGACCATCTGCCGGGCGGGCACCCCGTGTTCGGCCCCGGTGAATGACGGGCCGAGGCCCGCTTCGGCTCCCCAGCGCATCCACGCCCGGTTCACGGCCCGCGTCGAGTCGACCAGGGTGCCGTCCATATCGAAGAGGACCGCATCGAAAACCCGGCCGAGGAGAACGTGCCCTGTTGCGCCATCCGTGCTGGTGCTCGTGCTGCTCTCCGTCATGCTTGCGGCGGTGGTGAGGCCCTGCTCCATGTGCTGTTTCCTTCCGTGAAACCGCGATAGCCGGCTTCGGTACTCCCCCAATTCTCCCTCGTCTCCAGCCTCAGTACGCTGAACACCATGACTACAGCTGCCGTCGTCCCTCCCCTCGCCGCGAAGAAGCCCGTCGAACGCCTGCACCACAGCGACCTCTTCACCGACGACTACGAGTGGTTGCGCGACAAGGAAAGCCCGGAGGTCCTCGCCCATCTCGAGGCCGAAAACGCGTACACGGATGCCCGCACCGCGCGGCTCGCACCGCTCCGGGAGCAGCTGTTCGACGAGATCAAGGCCCGCACCCGCGAGACCGACCTCAGCGTGCCCGTGCGGGAGGGCCGGTGGTGGTACTACACCCGCACGGTGGAGGGCCAGGAATACGGCATCCACTGCCGCGCCCCGATCTCGGGCCCGGACGACTGGGCGCCGCCGATCCTGGACCCCGAAGCCGTCGACGCCGGAACGTCCGGCACCGTCCGGGCAGGCCTCCCCGGTGAGCAGGTGCTGCTCGACGACAACGCCGAGGCGGCCGGCCACGAGTTCTACGCCCTCGGCAGCTTCGACGTGAGCGCAGACGCCACCCGGCTGCTCTACGCCGTCGACACCGAGGGTGACGAGCGGTACACGATCCGGGTGCGCGACCTCACGACGGGCGAGAATCTCGCCGACGAGATCACCGATACCGGCGAGGACGCCCTGTTCGAACCGAGTGGCCGCTACCTCTTCTACACGACCGTCGACGAGGCCTGGCGCCCCGACACCGTCTGGCGGCACGAGATCGGCACAGACCCCTCGAGCGACGCGCAGGTCTTCCACGAACCCGACGACCGGTTCTGGGTCGGCATCGGGCTGACCCGCAGCCGCAAGTACCTGCTGATCGAGGCCGGCTCGAGCGTGACGACCGAAACCCGGCTGCTCGACACGAGCGATCCCACCGGCGAGTTCGCAATCGTCTGGCAGCGCCGCGACGGCGTCGAGTACGACGTGGAGCACGCCGTCCTCGCCGGGGAGGACCGGCTCCTCGTCGTGCACAACGACCAGGCCGTCAACTTCGAACTCGTCGACGTCGCCGCCGGAGACCCGCACGGCCCCCGGCGGATGCTGCTGCCGCACGACGAATCCGTCCGGCTCGAAGGCGTCGACGCGTTTCGCGACTTCGTCATCGCCGAGTACCGGCGGGACGGCTTGACGCAGGTGGCGATCGCGTCGCTCGGGACCGAGGCCGAGGCATCCGCTGCGACCGCCGACGCTGCCCGCCCGCTCACGTTCACCGAGCTCGCCTTCGACGAACCGCTCTTCACGGCAGGCACAGGGGCGAACCCCGAGTGGGAGCAGCCGACGATCCGGTTCGGCTACACGAGCTTCGTCACCCCGTCGACCGTCTACGACCTCGTCGTCGCGACCGGCGAGCGCCGCCTGCTCAAGCAGCAGACCGTGCTCGGCGCGTACGACCCGGCGAGGTACGAACAGCGCCGCGAGTGGGCGACGGCCGCGGACGGCACCCGCGTGCCGATCTCGCTCGTCTACCGGAGTGACCTGGTCACCCCCGGCGAACCCGCGCCGACCCTGCTCTACGGCTATGGGTCCTACGAGATCAGCATCGACCCGACCTTCAGCATCGCCCGGCTCAGCCTGCTCGACCGCGGACTGGTCTACGCGATCGCGCACGTGCGCGGCGGCGGCGAACTCGGCCGGCTCTGGTACGAGCACGGCAAGGAGCTCGAGAAGCGCAACAGCTTCACCGATTTCATCGACTGCGCACATCACCTGATCGATGCGGGGCTCACCGCGCCCGACCGGCTCGTCGCCGAGGGCCGCAGCGCCGGCGGCCTGCTGATGGGCGCCGTCGCGAACCTCGCCCCCGAGCTGTTCTCCGGCATCCTCGCCGGCGTGCCGTTCGTCGACCCGCTCACGTCGATCCTCGACCCCTCGCTGCCGCTCACGGTCATCGAGTGGGACGAGTGGGGAGACCCGCTGCACGACCCGGAGGTCTACGCGTACATCAAGTCCTACTCACCGGTCGAGAACGTTCGAGACACGCACTACCCGCGGATCCTCGCGGTCACGAGCCTCAACGACACCCGCGTGCTCTACGTGGAACCGGCGAAGTGGGTCGCGCACCTGCGCGAGGTCGGGGCGGATGTCCTGCTCAAGACCGAGATGTCCGCCGGCCACGGCGGGGTGTCCGGGCGCTACGCCCGCTGGCGGGAAATCGCCTTCGACAACGCGTGGATCCTCGATGCGGCCGGGGTGCATCCGCTGCCCTGAGCTGCGGGAGCGTGAGAGCATGGGGGAATGTCGCAGACCGGGCCCCTTGCACCGGCGCCGGGGTGGCGGATGCGCGCCCAGAGCCTCGCTGGACCGCCCGCCGGAGCACTGGGGAGCGCCGCGACGTCCCCGGGAACCGCAGCCCCGACGGCGATGGGACTCCAGTTCGAGCTGCGCGAGCTGACCCCGCGCACCGATGAACGCTGGCGCGGGCCGACGGCGCAGACGGTCACGAGCCTCCGCGGTGGCCACGGCACGCTCAGGCTCGGCGTGCGCCCGGTCGTCCTGAACGCGCGTGGCAACTGGGTGCGTGGCAGCGTGACATGGAACCAGCTGAGCTTCCACGTGAACCGGCTCGCCCTCAATCCCGAGCACAAGCGCTGGCTCAGCGAGCTCTGGGCCCTGAACCGCGCGGTGCGCGGGGTGTACACGAGCCAGGAGGCCGACTGGCTCTACCTCGACGACTTCGAGAGTTCCCTTCTCTGGGCCCACCTCGGCGAAGCGCGCCGGCTCGGGATCGCGCTCGTCGGCACGAAGAAGGGCGCGACCGTCACGGTGGCGGCGGAAGCCGTGGTCGCACTCGACGTGACGCAATCCCCGTCCGAGACCGCGGCAACGGCTCCTGCTGAAAGCGCGCCCGGCCTGCGCCTGACCACGACACTCACGATCGACGGTGATGCGCAGCCCCCGGCCCAGGCCGGCGCGATCGGCAGCCACGGCGTCTACGTCTATGCGCAGACACCCCCCGCGTCGTCGACC
>NZ_JASJXJ010000104.1:0-14176 GCF_035018685.1 Cryobacterium sp. RTC2.1 | reverse complement strand
GCCCCGCACAACGCCGGCCCCACCCTGACCGCGGTCATCACAGCGCTCAAGGCAACAGACCTGGGTGCGCTCTACGACCTGGGAGACCCGAGCCTTCGAAACGGGCTCACCCGGGAACAGTTCGTCGCCACCATCGGCGCTACCGGCGGCGGCAGCGTCACAGGTTTGACTCCCACAGGCGCCACGACGTACGTCACAACCAGTGCCGGCGCGGACTTCACGCTCACCCCGATCACCTTCGACTACGTCAAGAACGGTGTTCCCGGTGAAGTCACAGCCCACCTCCGCCTCATCTACACCGGAGGCCAGTGGCGCTACATGACCATGCAACCAGACAACGCGCCCGCGAACTCGGACAGCAACACGCCTGACCCGACCGTGCCCTAGTATCCCAATTGACCAACGCGACGCCGCAGGCAGGGAGAACGATGCGAAGAACGACTCGGTTTCTGAGCGTGGTGACCGCAGCCAGCATGTGTGTGCTCTTGCTGATGGGCTGCGTGCCCGGACAATCCATCGACAGCCTGGCCAAACAACCCGAAGCCGCATTGACCTAGCCCGGCAGCACCGATGTCCGGATCAACAATGTCCCAGGACGGGTTCAATTCGGCCTCGATGGCGGCGACGTGGCCATCACCGGCATATCCGGGACAACAACGCACCAGCAACGCGAGGTCATCGCCTTCTACTCGCAGGCACTGGCAGCGAATGGCTGGACACAGCCCAGGGACGATCATCGCTCCGAGACCGCTTCGGGACTGCCCTCTTACTTTATGCAATGGGACAAGACGAAGCCCTACCTCACCTATGTCGTCGTCGTATGGACTGAGGGCGAAACAACGAAGTACGAAACTCAACTGCAATCGTTGCGGTAGTCCGTTCGATTCGCGGTCTGAAAAAGCAAGTTGAGATCCCGCGTCGGGGTAGAGAAGAAGCACCGCCGCGGTGGGAAGGACGAGATTCGAATCACACCACCGCGGAAGCGTCCGCAAGGGGTTCCGCTGCCAGGGCGGTGATACAGCCGTTCTGTTTCGCAGCGAAGAGTGGCTCTTGGTGGAGGATTCAGGAAATCGAACCTGACGAGGCACCCCGATAGGCGCATCCCCCGGAACACGTATGCGTCCACCACATTCTAGCCAAAGTGGCCCTGACCCCGCTGGCAAGCACTCAAAATCCCGTCCCGTAGGAGGTTCGGCTTGCGGCCATGTGCACCTCTGACGGCGCGACCTCTCGGAGGCCCGGGCCGGGGCCCGGACGCCAGTGTCGCGCTCGAGCGGCATCGTGAGGCGAGACTTGCTGGGCCGACTTAAGCGGTCCTTTCGCGGGCCTGTCGAAAACGGACTGGGACTCATCGCCGTCAAGCAGCCGGTATTTGCGTGCGAAGTCGATTCCCAGCTACGCGACACCGGCTGATGTTGAGCGGTGTCGATACCCTGAAGCATGACTTACGAAACGAATTTCGCCGCCTACATCATTGCTGCCGCAATGTTCCTCGTCGTCATTGTGACGCAGCTTGCCGCGTCGGGAAAGATTCGCCGCAATGGTTTCGTTGGGCTCAGGATTCCGCCCACGATGGTCAGTGATGCTGCGTGGGTAGCAGGCCATAGGGCCGCTCGGGTGCCGTCATGGATTGGCTTCGTTCTGGTCGCGATCGCTGCAGGGACAGCCCAGTTCATACCGGAGGCCACGACTGCTCCCATCGTGTTCTTGTTTCTATTCCTCGGGTGGTCCGTCGTGGCCGCCTGGCGAGGGGCGGGAGCCGCAACGAGCTGAATCTAGCTTTGGGCAGCCTGCCAGATCAAGCTACCGGGCGGGGTTCGCCCGTGCGCAAGGGGTTCCGGCTACGGGCACGGATGGCGCTCGGGCCCAGTCGTTTGGCTTCTGTGCATCCGGGAGCATCGTGGGTCGGCGGCTGGTCCTCGACAGCTGGTCAATTGCCGAGGGCTCGAATGCGTCGTCCGGCGAGGGCGGCCACGATTCCGATGCCTGCGGTGAGCCATATGGCCGCTTCTGGTCCGGCGGTTGAGGCAAGCACGCTCAGTCCTCCCGCCGTGGTGAGCACGATGATGAGGGCGTCGGCTTGCCACGCGATCACGTTCAGAATGGACACGTCGCCAGCTGGCGTGACGACGGGAAGGAGCAGACCGATGGGCATCGGTCCTTTGGCACAGTCCAGAATCCGCACCAGAGCGATGAAGACCGACACCAGCATCCACCACGGCAGGACACCGATTGGTGCCCCGCCCGGCACGGCAGCAATGGCACCTATGGATCCGAGAAGGAGGCAGGCGAGACCGGGGAGCAGCGCATGGGAGCCGATCATGGTCAGGGCGCTCCGTCCATACAGCGACGACGGGCCGACGTTCTCGTTGGCGTTTCGCAGCCCGTCGCACCACACGCCGGCGGCGAGGTAGGCGAGGAGTACCCCGGCCAGGGCCATGACCCAGTCGATTCCGTCAGTGGCTGAAGCAGTTTGGGCGTTCAACCACCCTGCTCCGACGAGAGCCAGAGAAGCGAGTGTAGTCCGCACGGGGAACCGCCGTGCGGATCCGAGGTCGCGCTGCAGAATCGCGATCGGCAGTGGCCCGGTGAAGGAGATCCGGCAGTGCCTCCCTCGTGTCGGTGGGGTGCGGAGGGCGCCTGACGCTCCGGCAATATCGCCGGTCTGCACCAGAGTGCCGATTGACTGCCAGCGGCGGGCTTGCGCCATGATTTCAGGGCTGCGGAGGTTATTCAGCAGTGCAGGAGCGGCCAGAAAGACCAATGGTGACAGGGCGAGGGCGATGACTGGCCACCACGGGACTGGCGCGGCCGGACCGAGGGATTCCCACAACAGGGCAAGCCATCCCCAGGGGGTCGCGAGCAGGACGATGTCGACGCCGGTTTCCACTGCAACCGCACTGCCCAGGATGACAATGGCCAATGGGATCGTAATGCGGCGGGGACAGCTCTGCCCGACAAGCCACAGCACGGCCAGCACGCCCGAGTACGCGATCGAGCCCAGCACCATGAGCGCGGCCGGAATGGCCGCTGTCGGCCCGCCAAGGAGCCGCGCCCCGATAACAATTCCAGATACCGTGACCGCCGCCAAGGCCAGCACGGTGACGCTGATCAAGAACGGACGGCGCAGGGTATCGCTGCGGGCGAGGTAACTACCCGCGAGGAATTCAGTGAGGAACGGACTCGGTACGACCGGACCGCGCGTTCGCCCGATCAGGACCGCGCAGGCTGCCAGTATTGCAGCGATTGCGCCCACACCCCGGGAGCTATCCGGGGCGACGATCGTGGCAAGGATTTCCGGACTCGCCAAGCCGAGGACTAGTGATCGCACGACTGGCACCGCGACGATTGCGACGATGAGTGCCGCGACGTAGACCGTGTAGACGGCGTCGCTCGCCGTTGGCAGGCCGGCTCTTGATGCGGTTACGGATCGAGACTGCGCCAGGATCTGACGGTCAGTGGAGGTGCTCACGACTCTGCGAGTGACACGGACCGGTCCGCGGTGGCCTCGATCATGTCTGTGCTGTGGCTCGCGATCACGACCGTGGCCCCACGATCGATCTCGGTGCGAACAACCGATGCCACCAATGCTCGTCGTGTGGCATCCAGGCGCTGCTCCGGTTCGTCGAGGATCAACACGTCGAAAGGACGCACGAGAGCCGTGGCCAAGGACAACAACTGCGTCTGTCCCGACGAGAGCTCGTTCACAAACCGGTTCTGGAGGTCACTGATCCCGAGAGCCGCCATGGTGGTGTCAGCCGCATCAGTGGCAGCGGATCCGAGTCGTCCCCACGTTGTCGCGATGAAACGCAAATGCTCGTGAGCGGTCAGCTCCCGGGCAAAGGCCGGCAGGCCGATACGGGCAGAGATGGTTCGCCGCATAGTGCGATGGCGTTCATCGACCGGCTCACCGTCAATGAAGGCCTGACCTCCAGTCGGACGAAGCTGGCCACTGAGGATTCGAAGAAGGGTCGTCTTGCCGGAACCGTTCCGCCCCTGCACAGCCAAGGCTTCACCGCTACTCACAATGAGGGATACGGGCGCCAACAGCACCTCTGAATCGATCGAAGCGGAGACATCGCGGGCTTCGAGAGAGGACACAAGCCTCATCCTCTCGCACTTCCAATCTCGATGACCGACCCGCCTCAGGCTGGGCGGGCAAGAATCGTCATTCTGTCTCGTAAGGGGTTCCCCACTAGGAGCCTCTGGCGGGGGTGCTCCCAGGTCACCGCGAGCGGCACACGATTCGCGGAAATCAAGCTCTCGACAGCCCCCATCCTCCGGCGTCGGTTTCACCGGGCTTCGCACCGCCCGCACCGCAGCAATCGGCGCAGGGCTTTATTTGGTTTGGCCGTCGTGCGCTCGGCCACCGCACCACCGCCGTCTAGAAGTCAGTCACTTTCTTGGCATGCCACGCACACCTTGCGGGAATACGATCTCTCTATCGGGTTTCCCGTCACGTCGGCAGCCCGCGACGCACCGCCTCACAGCAGCGTCGAAGCATCGCTGCACCACAGATCGACGCTGCGGCGATGCGGCGGCTGATCGTTAAATTGTGACCCCGACGACACCGTTTCTCATCCAGCTAAAGCACACAGGGAGCATCAATGGGCACTGACGACCAGACCAACACATGCAGTTTCCACATGAGCGGTGCGCTGCCAGCAGGTGGCGACCACCTCGGTGGCACCTTCGGTCAGTCGCCGACCCTGGACAGTTGGTACCCGCAGCGTCTCCGGGTTGAGCTTCTCCACCGGAATGGCGTCGACGCCGACCCGCTCGGCGCGGACTTCGACTACGCGGCGGCTTTCGCCACGATCGACCTCACGACGCTCAAGTCGGACATCAAGCGACTGCTCACCACATCGGTCGACTGGTGGCCGGCGGACTACGGCAACTACGGTCCACAGATGATCCGAATGGCGTGGCATGCCGCCGGCACGTACCGAATTGCCGACGGCCGTGGCGGAGCGGGCACCGCGATGCAGCGGTTCGCACCAATCGGAAGCTGGTGGGACAACGGCAACACCGACAAATCACGACGACTCCTACAGCCGATCAAGCACCAGTATGGCAACGCTCTGTCGTGGGCCGACCTGATGGTCTTGACCGGCAACTGCTCCCTCGAGTTGATGGGCCTGCCGACGTACGGCTTCGGCGGTGGACGACTCGATGCGTGGGAACCGGACGACGGCACCTGGTGGGGCCCGGAGGTCTGGAACCCGCACGCGGTCGCGAGCCCTGACGAGATGGTGAGCCGCGACGAACGCTGGCATGGTCAGAACGGCGACGCGGACTACGACCTGCAGAGCCCCCTGGCCGCGTCGCACCAGGCGCTCATTTACGTCAACCCTGAGGGGCCCTATTCGAACGGCGACCCGCTGGGCTCAGCACGCGACATTCGCATCACGTTCACGCGGATGGCGATGAACGACGAGGAAACGGTGGCATTGATCGCCGGTGGCCACGCGTTCGGTAAGAGCCACGGCCAGGTACCCGCATCCGACATTGGACCGTCACCCGAGAAAGCCCCGATCGAGTCGATGGGGCTCGGTTGGCACAACCCGGTGGGTACCGGCAGTGCCGAGCACACTTCGACCAACGGCATCGAGGGCAGCTGGACTCCGAACCCGACACAGTGGGACAACACCTACCTCGAGAACCTATTCGCGTACGACTACGAGCAGACGAAAAGCCCGGCCGGCGCGCTGCAGTGGACACCGACTGACCCGGAGGCGCCGAAGACTCCGGACGCCCACGTACCCGGTCAGATGAACCCGCTCATGATGATGACCTCGGACATCGCACTCAAGGTCGACCCGGAGTATCGGGCCATATGCGAGCGTTTCCTGGCCGACTTCGATCTGTTCACCCTCGCGTTCTCGAAGGCCTGGTACAAGCTCACGCACCGCGACATGGGGCCGAAGCACCGGTACCTCGGCCCGGAGGTCACCATCGCCGACGACCTGCTCTGGCAGGACCCGCTCCCGGACGCAGCAGGATCCTCACTCGACGAGGCCGACGTGGCAGCGCTCAAGGAAGCCGTCCTCGCGACCGGGCTGTCCGTGTCCGACCTCGTCTACACGGCGTTCTCCGCCGCCTCGACCTACCGCGACAGCGACAAGCGCGGAGGGGCGAACGGTGCCCGCCTGGCATTGTCGCCGCAGAAAGACTGGGCGGTCAACCGACGCACCGTCCCAGTCATCGACGCGCTGCGGAACGTGCAGGCGGCTTTCACGGCGACGTCGGGCGGACGGAAGGTGTCTCTCGCCGACCTCATCGTCCTCGCCGGCAGCGCCGCCGTGGAGCAGGCGGCACGGGCGGCAGGATCTGACGCCAGCGTGCCGTTTACGCCAGGCCGTGTCGACACGACGCAGGAGTTGACCGACATCGAGATGTTCGAGTGGCTGCGACCCATTGCGGACGGGTTCCGCAACTTCGTGTCCGAGCGCTTCGAAGAGTTTGCTCCGGGCGTCGCGCCCGAGGCGGTATTCCTCGACAAGGCTAACCTGTTCACTCTCACCGCACCGGAGTGGACCGTCCTGCACGCCGGGCTCCGCGTGCTCGGCAGCAACTGGGACGGGTCCGACGTGGGTGTGCTCACGGATCACGTCGGAGCCCTGACGACCGACTTCCTCGTGAATCTGACCGACACCGACCTCATCTGGACGAAGGACGACGAGACCGCGATGACCTTCACTGGTCGGGTTCAGGTGACCGGCGAGGCTCGCTGGAGGGCCTCCCGGAATGACCTGGTATTCGGCTCGAACGCGCAACTACGGTCGATCGCCGACGCCTACGCGGGCAGCGACGGGCAAGAACGGTTCGTCCGCGAATTCATCCGCGTCTGGTCGAAGATCATGATGCTCGACCGCTACGACGTCAAGGGCCACAAGCGTTACGGGGCAATGGCCGCCTGACCCCGGAGGTCGCGTCCCGGCGACCTGACGGCGTGGAGGCACGGCGCGGTCACGCGCTGAGCCTCCCAGCCGTCAATGCCTTGACCGAACGACGCTTGAGGCCGCGAGCCGAACGTCGCACGGATTGATCAGGCTGGGGACGGCCAAGGAACCTCCGCGGGCACCACGTGGTCGACCACACTCGCACCTGGACGGCCTGCGAGGGTGGACGGGCCGCTATGCCCTGGAAGCCGTTGCCCCCACTCGTAGAGACGCCGGCCGGATTTGCTTTGGCCTCGAATCGCGAGAGGGTGCCGCTGATGTTCTCTGTGGCGGCTCGTAAGGCCTGAGCCTTCCGGGGTCATGTCCCGCTGAGGAATGCGCGTGACCGGTAGAGGTTCCCATGTGACACAAGTGTGCCCGACCAGGCGACCGCATTGCTGGGGCAAGTATTTGTCTCGATAGGGGTCCCGCTTACGGGCACGACGCTGATGTCGTTAACTGGCCGGGAAGCATTGGCGCTGGTTCATCGGGTTGTTGCTGGTTGGGCCATCGAGGCGTCGTAGAGGCTTGCCACTCAGCGCTATTTGGCGGCCGACTTTATGCTGAGTTCGTCGGCCTCTTCCTCCGTAACGATTCCGACGAGCTCGGCAATCTTGACGACGATGTCTTCCATGGGCTCTTCGGCCGTACTGAATCCACCACGCGACGCGAGTGTCGGGGTGACCTGGTCGAGCTCCTCGAACGTCACCCCGTGCATGACCGGCACTAAGAGGCTCCGGCGCAGCAGAGCGCTGAGCTCGTTGCTCGCAATGCTGCGGTCGGTACGCAGCTTGTCGAGCATTGCGGGCGTCACCAGCACAATCCCCATGCGCGAACTGACCAGTCCACGGTCGATGGCTACTCGCATGTCCGTGCCAGGTCGCAGGCTTACCTCACTGAACCACACCGACACGTCTTTTCCGAGGAGCAACTCGTAGACGTCATTCGCGGCCGCCTGACGGTCGGGCCAGGCGTGACAGAGGAACACGTCATTCACCTGAGTCCGTATGACAGTCGCCGCGCGGACAGACTCCAGGTCGCGCACCTGCTGTTGCGTGTACGAGGCAGTCGACCCGCTGGGCTGCCAAGCCGGACGGGCGACACCACGTCCCCCGCCCCCGCTACTGCCCGACAAGCTCCCACTCCTACGCACAGGCGCGGCCGGTGTGGCGTCGGACGAGTGCGACCGAGGCGGCGAGTATGAAGAACGCCCATAGCCGGACGAGCATGCAGGGCAATTCGCGCGACCGCTTGCTGTGCGGTGGCCTTCTCTTGGAGCTGTGCATTGAGCCATGTGCTGATGATACGGAAGACCTAAGACACCGAGTGGAGCAATGGCCCGTCGGTGCCCGTAAGCCGATCGGCATACGCACCTCGAACCACATTGCCAGTCACGGGATTCAGTCAAAAAGGATCCCAGATAGGGTTCGATCTACGGGACGGTCTGGAAATGCTCGACCAAGGGGAACGGTTCGTAGAAATGGTGCAGTAGGGCGCGCCATTCTTGGTACTGCGCGGATTGCCTGAAGCCGATCGTGTGGTCGTCGAGTCGCTCCCACTCAACGAGCAATAGGTATGTGCTCGGAGACTCGATCGAACGCGACAGCGTCAGGCTACGGCACCCGGGCATTGACGAGATGATGGACCGCGCATCGGCAAAGGCGAGCTCGAATTCAATTTCACGACCGGGAATCACGGGTAAGAGGGCATGTTCTGTTATCACCTAAGCAGTGTCCCATTCAGCGTTCCCATGTGACACAAGTGCGCCCGACCAGGCGACCGCATTGCTGGGGCAGGAATTTGTCTCGATAGGGGTCCGGCATACGGGCTCGGATCCATCCGCGGCGTATATGGGACCCTTTCCTTATGCCTGCTACTACTCGACTCATTTCCGTGACGGATGTGGAGCGCCTTGCCGGCCTTCAGCTCACCGGCCGGCTCTTCTTCGCTCCGTGGGACCCAGTCCGCGCGGACCCCTTCTTTACCGTCGCAGGCCAACAGGCGGAGGTCGAAAAAGCGCTCGCTTGGCACAGCCGTGGCGAGGCCTTACCGCACGTGATTCTCGACGAGGATTCGCAGGTTGTTGGTCGGATCACGTTTAGTGGGATCACCTACGGGGCCTTCCAATCGTGCAACATGGGTTACTGGGTCGCCCAAGAGAGCAACGGACATGGCTATGCCACCGACGCAGTTCGAGCAATGACTGCGCTTGCATTCGAAGAGTTGGGGCTGCACAGGGTTCAGGCTGAGACGCTGATCCCCAACGTGCGCTCACAACGGGTGCTTGAACGTGCCGGTTTCGCGCGCTACGGATCGGCTCCTCAATACCTGAAAATAGCGGGCCGGTGGCAAGACCATCTCATGTATCAGCTGCTTGCCGATTCCCAATAGGCGGTCAACTTCACCAACGTGATCCCACCTCATCCGCAACCAGTCGCGGACCGGGGCGATTGCAGCTTTCACGTCTCGCAGCCCGTTTCGTCGAGGGTTCCTCGACTTGCCTATCGCCGCCTTTCCCCCCCGTTTTGATTCCGTCCCATGATTGCTCGGCCTCATGACCTCACCGTGGGGATAAAGTGGGGGCCACCGATGATCGCCTGACTTCACGCCCATGTGTGAACGGTCGAGGGCGTGGGAGGCACCTGATGGGCACCTTCCTCAGCACGTTTCTCTCCGATTCCGCGGAACTTCCGGAACTCACCAATCGCGTTCATTCAGCTGGGCCGGTGCCGCTATCGTCGCCGCTGCCTGTCGCGGATCTTGCCGCAGACAGCATCGCGGCGACCATGCTCATGGCCTCGTTGCTGCACCTTGTCCGCACGGGAGTGCGCGACCCGAGGGCGAGCGAAGTTCCGCAGGTGAGCATTGCGCCGCAACTCGTCGCCGGCACCTACCGGAGCGACCAACTCTTCCGGTGGAACGGGAGCCCCGCGCCAGCGTGGGCGCCCCTGTCCGGATTCTTCGCCTCGAGCGATGGCTGGGTTCGCACTCACGCCAACTACCCCCACCACGAAGCGGCTTTGCGCACACTTCTGAGATTGGACGATTCCGTCACAGCCGAGACTGTCGCTCATGCGATTTCGCGCCGCAGCGCCCTCGATTTGGAGGATGAAGCCGCAGACTCTGGTGCGGTCATAAGCGCGGTTCGCAGCCCGAGCAGTTGGAGAGGACATCCTCAAGCCCAAACCCTGGAAGCGGATCCCTTCATCAGCCTGGTGCAGCAGGCAGGAGGCTCGGGCCGCCATAGCCTGGGGTTGGCCGACAGCTACGCGCCACTGCAGGGCGTCCGGGTGCTCGACTTGACCCGGGTGATAGCCGGTCCGGTGGCCACTCGCAGCCTCGCGTTCTTCGGCGCAGACGTCCTTCGCATCGATAGCCCTGGCATGCCGGAGCTCTCCTGGCAATATCTCGATACCGGGCAAGGGAAGCGTTCCGCGCTTCTTGACCTCGGCTACAAACCAGATCGAGACCGCCTCGAACAGCTACTAACGGACGCCGACGTTATTGTCATGGGATACAGGCCGAACAGCCTCGACCTGTTCGGCCTGTCCCCAGCCGAACTCCACAACCGCCATCCAGGGCTCGTTATCGACCGGGTGAGCGCGTGGGGGCAAAGCGGACTGACTATGGCAGTGTTATTCGGACCCACCAGGGCAATCTAAGCGGGACCCACTTCGGCTGTTTCGGGGTGTCTGGGGCAATCTAAGCCGGACCCACCTCCACCGTTGTTGCAACGTGTTTTCGTTGCTCAAGGTGGAGGTTTCGGATGGAGTTTCGGATGGAGTTGTTCGCGCGGATCAGACGTGATGCGCGCGTGGAGGGCCTCTCGATCAGGGAGCTGGCCCGAAGACACGGAGTCGGGCGGCCGACGGTGCGGCAGGCCCTGGCGCAGGCGGAACCGCCGGCCCGGAAACCGAGGGTGCGAACCGCACCTCGGTTGGACGTATTCAAACCGGCGATCGACGAGATGCTCCGCCAGGACCTCGACGGACCCAAGAAGCAGCGGCACACGGCGAGACGGATCTTCGCCCGCCTTGCGGAAGAGCACGACGCGACCGAGCTGTCGTATTCGACGGTCCGTGACTATGTTCGCCGTCGTCGGCCGGAAATAGATGTCGAGGCGGGCCGGTTGCCCGAGGTGTTCGTCCCGCAGGAGCACGCGCCTGGCGCGGAAGCAGAGGTCGATTTCGGCGAGGTCTGGGTGGTGCTCGCTGGGGTGAAAACGAAATGCCACATGTTCGCCTTCCGCCTCTCGCACTCGGGGAAGGCGATCCACCGGATCTATCCGACGCAAGCGCAGGAAGCGTTCCTCGAGGGCCACATCGACGCGTTCGAGGACATCGGCGGGATCCCGACCCGGCACATCCGCTACGACAATCTCACCGACGCCGTCGTGAAGGTCATCTACGGCACCGGCCGGCAGCGCACCGAGAACCAACGGTGGGTCCTGTTCCGCTCACACTATGGATTCGATGCGTTTTACTGCCACCCCGGGATCGAGGGCGCTCATGAGAAGGGCGGCATCGAGGGTGACGTCGGCCGGTTCCGCCGCACCCACCTCTCACCCATGCCCGTTGTGGACACCCTCGCCGAACTGAATCAGAAGGTCCGTCAGTGGGATCTCGACGACGAGAACCGCAGGATCGGCGACCGCATCCGCACAGTGGCTCAGGACTTCGCTCTTGAGCGGGAGCTGCTGGCACCGATCACGGCGGAGCGGTTCGAGCCGGGCCTGTCGTTGACGCCTCGGGTGAGCCGGTCGAGTCTGGTCCGGGTGCGAATGGCGTCGTATTCTGTCCCGGCCCGGTTCATCGGCCGCACTGTGAGGGTGTCGCTCCGCGCATCGGAAGTAGTCATCTTTGATGGCCGAACCGTGATTGCCAGGCATCCTCGGGTGGTCGCACTGCACGGGCAGAGCGTGAATCTCGACCATTACCTCGAGGTCCTCCAGCGCAAGCCCGGCGCTTTCCCCGGTTCGACCGCTCTCGCTCACGCCAGGGCGACCGGTCACTTCACCTCAGCTCATGAAGCGTTCTGGGCCGCGGCACGGAAGACCGATGGTGATGCCGGTGGCACCCGAGCCCTGATCGACGTTTTGCTGCTGCACCGTTCGATGGCTGCTCAGGACGTTGTCGCCGGCATGACCGCCGCACTGACGGTCGGCGCCGTCACCGCCGATGTCGTCGCGGTCGAGGCCCGACGCCACGAAGCCTTGGGTGGGTCCGGGTTGGACCGTCACCTCGCCGATCAAGCTCGTGGTCCGGAGCGGCGAGTGGTCAGTCTTACTCAGCGCCGTCTCGCGGACCCGGCCGCCGTTATTGCCGGCCTTCCGGCCGACACCAGGCCCTTGCCATCCGTTGCCGCTTACGACCAGCTGCTCCGCATGCCCGATCGAACGACACCCGACACAGAGCCCAGCGTCAAGAAGGGAACAGGTTCATGACCACTATGACAACCATCACCACCACCCTGCGGAGAAGGCGAGGCCTCACCGAGGAAGCCGCGAATGCAGCCATCGATCAGGCCTGTCGGCGGCTTCGCCTTCCGACAATTCGTGCGGTCGTCGAGGAAGCCACGACCACTGCGCAGAAAGAGCAGCTCTCCTATCAAGGGTTCCTGGCGGAGCTGCTGTTGGCGGAGTGCGACGACCGCGACCGGCGCTCCTCCGTTCGCCGCGTCAAGGCGGCGGGGTTCCCTCGGGATAAGTGGCTTGGGGACTTCGACTTTGACGCCAACTCGAACATCAATCCGGCCACGATCAACACCCTTGCTACCGGCGACTGGGTTCGACGAGGCCAGCCGCTCTGTCTCATCGGTGACTCGGGCACCGGCAAGTCGCACCTACTCATCGCCCTCGGCACCGCGGCGGCAGAGAAAGGGTTCCGGGTCAAATACACGCTCGCAACCCGGCTCGTGAACGAACTCGTCGAAGCCGCCGACGAGAAGAACCTCGCCCGGACCATCGCCCGTTACGGAAGGGTCGACCTGCTCATGATCGACGAACTGGGCTACATGGAACTCGACCGAAGAGGCGCGGAACTCCTCTTTCAAGTCCTGACCGAGAGGGAGGAGAACAATTCAATCGCGATCGCATCAAACGAGTCGTTCTCCGGTTGGACGAAGACCTTCACGGATCCGCGGCTCTGCGCGGCGATCGTCGACCGACTGACGTTCAACGGCACCATCATCGAAACCGGCACCGACTCCTACCGGCTCGCCCACACGCAGAAACAACGAGCCGCGACAGCAACGATCAGCGGCTGATAGTGGCATCCCTGGCGCGGGAACGAGCCCAGGGTCAGGCGTGGTTCTGGATCGCCTCGACGAGCTGCGCGACAGAGGGAACGCCAGCGAAACCGGTGTCAATGCGATAGACCCGGCACGCCAGATCGGAGGTTCGTCCATCCGACGGGAACGCATCCACACCATCGAGAAGGATCGTCGGCGAGCCTGCAAACGGGACCGCCGCGGCCTGGACGCTATCTGTCAGCAGACGATACGTCACCTCGACATCGACTCGACCCAACTCGGTCAGCGCCGACTCAACCCGCGTCCCCGCCTCGACCCAATTCGGGCACTCATCAATATGAAGAATCTCTACGCGCATACACCAGTATCACTCGTGGTGATCAGACTCCGGGTCCCGCTTAGATTGCCCAGGTGGGTCCCAGTTGGGTTGACATAGCCAGCGGACCCTGGGCCGAGCGTCGAGGATTCGACAGTATCGTCCAAGCAGCCAGCGGCATTGCCCAGATCCACGCAGACGGCACGGGCAGGCCAGGTGCTTTGCCAGCCCAAGCTCTGGATCATTCCGCCGGGTACCTACTTGCCGCCGGGATCATGTCATCACTTCGACGGCGCCACCTCGACGGGCACGGGTGGACTGTCGACATTTCACTGGCCCGTGTCGCACAAGAGCTACTCGCCCAGCCTCATTCCCCGCCAACCGAAGCCGGCCCAAACGTGATCAGAACCGTGAACGCGGAAACGCCGGAAGGAACCGTCACCTGTGCCGCACCCGCGATCAGCATCAGCGGTGGCTCGAAACGCTACAGGTGGATCGGTCGCCCGTGGGGAGCGGACCAGCCAGAATGGTCCGAGCCACGATCCGCCGACGTCCAGCGATAAGGCCCACCAGGAAGGTGCGCCATCGGCAGGTGCAACATGGCGAAGCCGCCCGCTGCGGGTTCCGCTTACAGCCTTTAGGTTGGAAAGATGGATGAAGAGGTTCTAGC
>NZ_JASJXJ010000103.1:0-14181 GCF_035018685.1 Cryobacterium sp. RTC2.1 | reverse complement strand
GAACTCGCCGCCGCCTAAGCTAGAACAACTGACCCGCATGGTGTTGAGAAACTCCACCACTCAGCGGGACGTGACCGGTGTCACGCGGGTGGAGGGATTCGTTGAAGGTCATTGGACGTACTCTCTGTTTGGGTGGTGCGGATATGAATACTGATTCCGCCGCCCGTAACATGCGCGGCGTGTTTCAAACTGGCGACGCGTGCACGAAAGACTGGAGTTTAGGGTCCCGAGCGCCGGCCACTTCCACGTCCATCACCCCCGATGAGCTGCCCGGCGTCGGCGACCTGGCCGGCGTTGGGGTCCGCGAGGCGCGTGATGGTCATGACCGGAGACATGTGGCGAGGTGGCTCTTGCTCCCAGCCGGTCTGACCCTGCCACCAATTGCCCCCAAGCTGGGGGTCCAACGATTTCGTGGCGAAGCTCCTCCGAGACCTACGCTCAAATCATGCGTATGACCACAAATCGAAGTGCCGTCGCCATCCTCGTGGTCACTGCCTCCCTCCTTCTCTCCGCTTGTTCGACGAGCACGCCACCGCCGGCAGCACCGGCAACCTCGTCGGATGCGGCAGTCCTTGATGCTTCGAGCCTGCTGCAGTCTGATGGCGCTGGCTCTGACCAGCTGGCCGAGTATGCGACGGTCTTAGCGAAGCTCGGCACGTCCTGCGCGGAGGGTCCCACCGTCAGCTTCTCGGTGGACGCGACGGCGAAAGCTGCGAGCATGAGCCGTTTGCAGCTGATGCAGACGGTGGCTGCAGCGCTCGGTTCCTCCGCCAACGTCGACTGCACGAGTGCGGTGCTCGCAGCGGCTTCTGGGGCCCCGATCGTCACGAGCTCCGATGCGGGAACCGCTGTCAGCTACCTGCTGGGCGACGAGTCGACGACTCGACTGCCGGCACCCGACTGTTCTCTTGCGGTCGGGGCGTGGACGGCGTCCACGGGTGCGATGGTCGTGAACGTGACTGACGTTCGCGGGCCGACGAGTCTGCACGTCGCGGTAACGAAGAAATCTGGGGCCGTTGTGGTGCAGGACGGTCTGATCCTCGGCGGACAAAGCGCTCACGACTTCAAATTCTCGGACGTGGACCCGAGCGCCGTGACGAATGTGTTGGTCACCGCGACGTCCAACGATGACAGCGTAGGAGGTTCGTGCGTGGCCACGGGTAGCCCAACAGCGTAAACTTGCGGTGCCGGACTTCGGCGCCGAATGTGTTTGCGAGGGCGCGAACCGGAAGATTCTGAAACCGGTCCCGAAGTACGCAATATCAATCTGCGTCGACCCGTTTGCACGCACAGGCGACGCCCCCAGCATCCTCGTCATCCTAGACAGCGACGGGGACAATCAATCGCGCGCCCGATGCCCCAGCCCGAGCCTCTACCTTTTCCGCAGAGTACTGCAACCAACTGCGTGGAGTCGCGCTACCGAAGAGCGCTATGCGCCACGAGCAGTTGGAGGTGGAAGGTGTTTCTGCGCGGCTGCGAAAGAACTCAACATCAGTGCTGGATCAGGCCCCCAGCCTGCAAACGTCTGGCGTCAAGCGGGTTCATCATCAGTTGGAGTCGTCCGGGGTCGATTTTGACGGAACCTGGAGCATAGCCTCGGAAAGTCATGACCGGGTGCGCTAGCTTCCACTGGCCCAGCGGCTGACTTATGAGTGCTGGGTCCCTCTTTCGCCTCTCCCAGAGAGTTTCCATTGCACCCATTGTTGCGGCGGATGCAGCGTTAAGTGATCCGACGATCCCGTCCAGAGTGGTTTGAATGTCTTCAGTGAGATGGTAGCCAGAGAGCCTCTCACTCGTCTGCCGGATTCCCTGCAGATTGGAAAGGCCAGGGTTTGCTACAGGGAGACGGTGCACCGTGTGCTTTGTCCGTTCCCTACCGATGGATATCAATTCGTTGCGATGCTCGCGATGGACTGACATGTTGCGCATTCCGAGGGTCCAATCAGTCCAGCCCGTGGGTCCACTCTGCACGAGGGCAGATCCGAAGGCTTGCACTGTCTTCAGCTGTTCCGCCCTGCCGACGTCATTGTTGAGGAGAAGGGACTTGAACAGGATCCGAAGCTTCGGGCTCGTTGGACTTGCATTGATCTCATCAATGGGCTGAAACAGGCCAAAGTCAGCCCGATGGATGTTGACATTCAGTCCGGAGATTCCAATGACAGCGCCGGCAAGGCAATCCAGCACAGATCCCATCGATATATACAAACTCCGCTCATACACGTCTAGTCGAAGCTCCCGCTCGTCGTATTTTGAGTTGGAAACGTTGGGGAAGGGGGTGCCCTCATTGCGCATCCTCATGCTTATGTCGCCGTCCTGTTGGTATCTGGTCTCCCGATAGTTCTGGAGACCGACCCCAACGGCCTGAAGATTTGCGCCCACTGCCTGTATCAATCCAACAATGTAGTCCGCAGTCTCGGCAGCGTCCGCTGTCCCGGCAGCGTCCCCTTCGACCTGCCCTGAGCCCATGAAACCGGTGGGGCCAGCCTCGTCCATAATCATTCGCGTCGAAAGTTGACCTGACGCGAAGATCCCCTCTTTAACGAGCGATATATCCAACATGGGCCAAATCTACGCGTCAGCCGTACGCAATACGCGCAATTTGTCGCCTGGTAGAGATCGAGAAGACCGCCGGACTCGCCGGCCACGAACCTAACGAAGACAATATCGGCCGGTGCCGTCGCCGCCTCACCGGGGAGATCACACTCAAAGAAGCCCAAGCCGAGATCGATGAGAAATACCGCCAGAACCCCGCCACGGATGGCTGATCTGCCGGCGTCTTATGAGCGTGGCTGCCATGCTGGGACTCCGCGAAGGCGGGCGATGAACTCGACCCAGCGGACGCGGCGACGGAGACGCGCGGCGTCCGGGTACCGCTTGTTGCTCTCACCCTCATAGTGTGAGCGAAACGCCCAGCCGGGGCTGATGGAGCACATTGTGCAGTTGGCGAGGCTCGGCGAGGTATCAGCGCCGACGAGCAGGCTCCGGCAGTTCTCGCAGTAGGCCGGTTCGACATCCTCGGCGGTGAGCGGCCTGACCCCATCGACCCACCAGCGCCAATCGGTGGCGTTGTAGGCGGACTTTTTGACAGCCGCCAAACTGTTGTGCTGCCACGAACGGATCCGGCCGAGCCGGCGCTCGATGCGTCGGCGGAGCGCGACCCGGCGGGGGTCCGCTCCGTCGTCACCCTCGAACCAGTCCGGCTGAATCGCGCAGCGCCAGCAGGGCAGGCGCAGCGGACGGCGGCTGCCGCACACGTCACAATATCCGGGCAGTCGCTGGATGGAGACGACCGTCGACGTCTTATGCCAGGTGTTACCGTACAGATAAGAGCCGTCGCTCACTTCGAGTGAGACGCGAACACCAACCTCTACGCGACCGAGCCGACGTAGCCGAGCCCACCGGTTATCGTAAGCGGCATCGAAAGACCCAGACGCGGGCGTCCGACGCCAGTAGAGGCTTGGCTCAGTCTTAAACTCGTGGACCGTGCCACTCAACGTGGTCACTCGCCAGTGGCCGGGTCCATCCATCAGCTCGTGCATCTTGGGTTTCATGCGAACTACATGCGCGGGACAGTTCGGAGATTGACGACCCCGCGCATGAGTTCAATATGCCCCTTCCAATGCCCAGCACTTTCGACCTCGACCTCAGCCTCGAGTTGGTCCTCTGGGAGGAGCCCGAACCGCTGAAATACAGATGGAAGAATTCGTCAGGCGACGGGTGGTCGCCAATGATCTCTTGGATATTTCTAGAAAGTCTGGTCTCAATGGTGGGCACCGGGACCGGCTGGAATTTTCTGATCGTGGAGAGGATTCGCGAACCGGGCCAGCCATACCCGAGCTGGTTCGCGCAATGCCTCGGCTCAAGCCGGGCGATCGCCGTAGAGCTCGGCTGGCATCCGGAAGCAGGAATCGAAAACCTGTGGCGGATCGGTCTGGCGACCGGCGGCGCGTGGCCTCTTGTGAATGTTCACTCAGACCCGACACTTCAGCTCATGGTGCAGCCGCGGCAGGCGCTCTCGCCGCCGAGCTTGGCCCTGACAGTGATGGTGGATTGGCTAGCCGACGGTGAGCTCGCGGACATTTTCGTACCGCAGCGTGTGCGGTACTGACGGGTGCCGCGCATGTAGGCTGCATGAGCGAAAAGATGCATCAAACTTTCTGGGCCTGCGGCGAAGCCACCGACGGAGAGCTGCGGCTGAGTGTGACGACCGGCGGGCTGCTGGCGTCCTTCATTGAAGGATACGGAGAGATCGGTCGTGCGGAAACTATCGTAGAGGGCGGTTCTTGGGCCGACCTCTTGCGTCAGAATCGCTTTGCTTATGCCTGTGAAGTCGCCACCGAGTACCAAGCTCGGGCTTTGGCGAAAGGTTCGTCGAGCGGGACCTGGTCGCAGTGGGCCGAATCCGCGTCCGCTCTGGAAAGGCTCTACGCACCTCGATGCGTAGTCCCTTCAGCGGAACCATGGCCAGGTGGCAGTGTGAAGCTGGTCCTCGTGCACCCGATCCTGAAGTCGCTTGATTGGGAGCCACCTGCGCCGAGCCGATCACTGATCGTTATTGACCCTCGGACGGAAGTCGATCTGCTCAAGGGCATGAAGAAAGTCGGTGCTCTCAGTTCGACGGGTCGGCTCGATGCAAAATCCCGGTATTTGCATCCGCTCGGAATGTGAGTCGGTTTCGACGTCGGATGACACCGAGTTATGGGACGCCATTTCGTTAGCGTTGCTAAATTGTTCTTTACCGCGCATGCGTATAGCGAATCGAGGTTGTCACCTCGGTCGCCGAACTGAAAGACACGCCATGCCAAATGCCACTCCAACCGTCACCGTTTACGCTCCGCTCTGGGACGCTACCGACGTTGCGACCTACGCGAAGATTAGCGTCGGTACTGTACGCAACTGGGTCGTCGCCGGTCGCATGCCCAAGCCCCTCCACATCGGCCGGACCACTCGCTGGCCGGCTGATGCCATCGTCGCGTTCTTCGGAGCTATGTAATGGCCGGCAGACCGGTTCTCGAGCTCGGCGCCTACGGCAACATCAGCGCCAAGCAGGTCTCAGAGGGCGCATGGAGGGCCGTAGCTTGGCAGCGACACCCAACGACCGGGGAGCGCAGGCAAGTGCGGGCATCCTCCAATACGGAAGCCAAAGCGAAGGCTGCCCTCAAGAGCAAGATGGACGCTCGAGTCAAGACTCCCACGAGCATCGGTACCCCTGCGCTGAGCCGGATGTCAACGGTTGCCCAGCTCATCGAGCTGTATATCGCGGAACTGGACGACACCGATTTGGCATCCGCAACCGTCACTCGGTACACGCGCACCGCCCGTTTCCAGATTCTGCCGGCTATCGGCCAACGCCGCCTTCACGAGCTAACACAGGGCACGTTTGCCAAGCTCATTCTTGACGAGCACAAGAAGTCCCCCTCCGAAGCAAAACTCATCCGGGCGGTGTCCGGCAACCTAATGACTTTGGCGCTTCGTCACGATGCCGTGGCCTCTAACACCGCGGTCAATGCAGCGGGACACCTCCCCAAAGTAGAAAAAGCCGACCCTGAGACGCTCACGCCCGATACTGCCGAGCAGATGTTCGACCTCCTGATTGCTGCTAAAGACCGGTCGCGTCCAGGCCCGAATTCCCGCAAAGGCAGCACCGACTTAATCGACGTCCTGTCTCTGCAGCTTGCTCTCGGTGCCCGAGTGTCTGAGGTTGCCGCCATTCAAGTGCAGGACATCGACTGGACGGCAGAGCCTCCCGTCATCACGATTCACCAGGCCGTGTCCATCCAGGGCCCGCGAGGTAGGAAGCTCGGGGCCCGTAAGTATGAGATTCCCGGCTTCTATTTTGTGCAGCCTTACACAAAGGCGAAAGATGTCCGCCGTGTCGTCCTGGATGACTTCGCCATCGAGATTCTGCGCCGTCGGGTTGATACACCAGGTACCGGCGGGCTCATCTTCTATGCCGCCACAGGTGCACCTCTCAACCTCGCCAATCTGCGTCGTTCGATGCGAGCGGCCCTTGCGGGTTCCGAGGTCGAGTTCGCGAGCACCCACTCCATGCGGCGCTCGATTGCATCGGAAGTTGGCCACCACCCAGAGTTTGGGCCGGAAGCCGCACAGAAGCTCCTCGGGCATGGCCAGCTAAGTACAACCATTCGCAGCTACATAAGCCGGGACGTTTCGGTGAGTGATGTGCGCAAGGTGAGCGCGAAATTCGGTCGAAGAGTTTTGTGAGCGCCATCGTAGGAACGTGAGCCCTGCGGGCGCGGATGTCGCCAGCTTTATTTGTGTGGACTTAGCCCCAGGTCTCCACGCGACAGGTCCATACTTAACCACAAAAGCCTCTGACAACGCTGGTTGTCAGAGGCTTTTCTATTTGTGTGGACCTAGCACAAGTCCACAGTTACTCCACACTTATTCAGGTGACAATAGCTGACTCCAAGTGATCCCAAATGACATGGAACCCAGTAAAACAGCCGGTCAATCTGGCTTTTTGGTGCACCCCCCGGGACTTGAACCCGGAACCCACTGATTAAGAGTCAGTTGCTCTGCCAATTGAGCTAGAGGTGCGTATTTGTTTCTCCGGGACGACCCGAAGCGACTCTAGAGAATAACACCGGAAACGTCCCCGGCGCCAATCGAGGCCGCGCACCGGTGAGTCGCGCGGAAATTACTATCCTTGGGAGTGTGACCGACGCGACAATTCCTCCCCGAAACAGTGCCTCCGACGAGGCCTCGACCTACAGCCTCGACGATGACCTGGCCCTCGCCATCGAACTCGCCGATGCCGCGGATGCCATCTCCCGCGACCGCTTCACCGCGATGGACCTCGTCGTCACGACCAAGCCGGACCGCACCCCCGTGACGGACGCCGACCAGGCCGTCGAACGAGCCATCCGCGCCCTCCTCGCGGAACGACGTCCGAAAGACGGCATTCTCGGCGAGGAATACGGCACCGCCGGCTCGACCGTGCGCCAGTGGATCATCGACCCGATCGACGGCACCGCCGGTTTCCTGCGCGGCGTGCAGATCTGGGGAACTCTGATCTCCCTCGCTGTCGACGGTATCCCCGTCGTCGGAGTGGTGAGCTCCCCCGCCCTCGGCAAGCGCTGGTGGGCGCGAGCCGGCGCCGGCGCCTGGTCCAGCGACGAGCGCACCCCCGACGCAGCCCCGCGCCGGCTCCAGGTCTCCGGCGTCCCGACCCTCACCGACGCGTCCCTGAGCTACAACAGCATCCAGCAGTGGGACCAGACCGGCCACCTCGACGAGCTTGTCGCCCTCTCCCGGTCGGTGTGGCGCACTCGGGCATACGGCGACATGTGGTCGTACATGCTCCTGGCCGAAGGCGTGCTCGATATCGTGGCCGAATTCGACCTCAAGCCATACGACATGGCCGCGCTCGCCCCGATCGTCCAGGAGGCCGGCGGCACCTTCACCTCGGCCGACGGGCTCGAGGGACCCTGGCACGGCAGCTCCCTCGCCACCAACGGACTGCTGCACGCCGCGACCCTCGACGTCCTCCGTGCGTCCGCGGCCGGCACCGCCGGCACGGCCCCTCACGGCTGATGCCACCCTCGCGCCCCGGGCCGGTCCGGGTTGCCCCCCTCTCTGCCCGGCGCGCCGTCATCGCGCGAGCCGCGGCCACAGCAGCACTCGCCCTCGGCCTGTCGCTTGCGGTGAGCGGATGCGCCTCCGTCGCCCGTCTGGCCCCCTCGGCCAGTGACGGGGCCGCCTCGCTTGCCGCATCAGCCACGGCCGTGCCGATCGAGGTGTCAAAGGTCGTAGTCGGGGACTGCCTCGACAACGTCGGGGACGCCGATGTGGCATCCGCTGTCACCGTCACGCTGGTGCCGTGTGCCGAAGTGCACGCCTTCGAGGTCTACGCGGGCTTCGACCTGCCGATGGAGTCGTATCCCGGCGAAGACGCGGTCGTCGCGGCGGCCGAAGACGGCTGCGGAACCCGGTTCGAGGCCTTCACCGGCAGCGCCTATGACGGCTCCCAGCTCGATTACAACTACTTCGTTCCGCCGGAGGACGGCTGGACGATCTCCGGCAGCCACCTGGTCTCGTGCCTGATCGACGACCCCGCCGGCCCCGTGACCGGAACCCTCGCCCAGGCCCGCCGTTGATGCCCTGACATCACGAGGTCAGGCGTCACGGTCCCACTGCGTGCCGTCGAGGTCGCCCCGCAGCGTCCCGGTCGCCGCGTCGACGGCAGCGCCGACGGTGTCGGCGAATCGTTCGGGCGGGAACCGTTTGCCGAGGCCGTATCGACGCAGGACGTCTTTCACGGGACCCTTCATCTCCGCGAAAACGAGGGTGGCGCCGCGCTTCTGCAGGAACTCATCCAGTTCGAGCAGTTCGTCGACGGCGGTGGTGTCGATATCGGTGATGGGTTCCGCGGCCAGGATCACGGTTTGCACGTCGGCGCCGGCCGCGCTGACGGTCGCCCGGACGTAGTCGTCGAAGATCCCGCCATTGGCGAAGAAGAGCGGCGCGTCGAAACGCACGATGACGATTCCGGGCAGGCGCTCGCCTTCCGGGTGCCGGGACAGGTCGTGGTAGCCCCGGAGGCCATGAATGCGACCCAGCTCCGCACGATACGGCCGCCAGGCGTGGCCGACGAATTCGCCGAGCGACAAGACGACCGCGACGATGATCCCTTCGATCACGCCGACGACGAGCACGCCGAAGAAAGCAGCGACGGACAAGAAGGCATCGGTCCTGCTCATCCGCACGAGGGCGACGAATCCCGTGATGTCGACGAGCCCCGCCGCCGCGACCATCACGACGGCCGCGATCGTGGCGGATGGCAGGAAGTCCGTGAGGCCGGGTGCGAGCAGCATGAACAGAACGAGGAGGACAGCCCCGGCCACTCCGGCGAGTTGAGAGCGCGCCCCGGCGCTCTCAGCGGCGGCAGTACGCGACGACGACGCCGAGATGGGGAACCCGCCGAACAGGCCGGCGAGCAGATTCGAAGCGCCGACCGCCACCATCTCCTGGCTGCCGTCGACGTTGTCCCCGCGGCGCGCGGCGAAGGTGCGGGAGAGCACCGCGGTGTCCGCGAAGGCGATGAGCGCCATCCCGAGCGCGGGAAGGGCCAGGCCGACGACATCTGCCCCCTGCAGGCCGGCGAGGGCGGGTGCCGGAAGGCCGGCGGGGAGAGCGCCGACGACGGGGAGGCCGTCGTGGAGGCCGAGGGCGAACGTCAGCACCATCGAGGCCACGACCGCGACGAGGATCCCAGGGATCCGGCTCTTCGTCCAGACCAGGACGACGATGACACCCAGTGAGCCGATCCCGAACAGCATCGCGGTCGGGTTCACCTGGCCGCCGACGATGCCGGTGACGATGGCGATCGCATCTCGCAGCGGCGATGCCGACGAGAGAGAGAATCCGAGGAGCGGCGGGATCTGCGACAGAATGACGATCACCGCGAGTGCGTTGAGGTAGCCGACCCGGAGCGGCTTGGAAAGCAGGTCGGTCACGAACCCCAGGCGCAGCAATCCGCCCAGGATGAGTACCGCGCCGACCATGATTCCCAGGAGTCCGGCGAGGGCAACGGCACGGGCGCTGTCCCCGGCGGCGAGCGGCAGGATGGCCGCGGCGATGATCGGCGCGAGAGCCGAGTCGGGAGCGAGCACCAGGATCCGGGACGGCCCGACGACGGCGTAGACGAGAAGAGGAACGATCGTGGCGAACAGGCCGGACTCGGGCGGAAGGCCGGCGACCTCGGCATAGCCGATGCCGACCGGGATGAGCAGGGCGGTCAGGATCGCCCCTGCGCGCAGATCGGGCAGCAGCCAGATGCGCCGATAGCCCAGCGCTGTAGCGACGCCTGGCGCCCATTTCCGCAGTCCGGTGTCGGCCATGAGACTCCTCGTCCGAGGTCATCATGCCCCGAAAGCGCGCGGCGGACTACCGAGCCGTGCGACGGGTGAAGACCAGATGGACGACTCCGGACGGAGAAGGGGTCGCCTCGATGTCAAAGCGTTGCTCGAGCCCTTCGAGTCCGTCCCACAGTCGTTCGCCCCGGCCCAGGACGATCGGTACGAGGACGATATGCATGTGATCAATCAGGTCGGCCTCGAGGAACTGTCGAACCGTGCTGACGCCGCCACCGACCCGGACGTCGCGGTCGCCGACCAGGGCGCGAGCCTGTTCGAGCGCCGAGACGGGGTCGGAATCAACGAAATGGAAGGTTGTTCCGCCGTCCATCACGAGCATCGGCCGGGGATGGTGCGTCAGCACGACCACGGGGGTGTGGAACACCGGGTTGTCGCCCCACCATCCCTTCCACTCTTCGTCCTCCCAGGGACCACGCACCGGGCCGAACTTGTTGCGGCCCATGATCTCCACGCCGATCCCGGGACCCCAGGCGCTGGCGAACGCATCGTCGACGCCGAAGGATGCCGCAGACTCCCCGTGAAGGCCCATCTCGCGGAAGGTGCGTGTCGCGATCGCCCATTCCAGGAGCCGGGAGCCTGCGTGTCCGAAGGGAGCGTCGAGTTCCTGGCCTTCTCCGGTGCCGAAGCCGTCGAGGGAGACCGAGAAGTTGTGCACGCGGACGAGGGACATGTCATCTCCTGGAGTCGTGGTCGTAGGGAATCACACTATGGTGATTCGACCCACGGGCTCAAGGGGTCACGAGCTCACGACCGACGGTCCGAGACTCGAGGACTCAAGAGCGTGTGACAGGAACCGATGGTGGAGATGGGGGGAATTGAACCCCCGTCCACTGCTGTGGTCATATGCCTTCTACGGGTGTATCCAGTGAAGTCGTTCTACTCGGCTCCGGAATTTGCCACTGTCAGCTAATCCGACGAGCCCAGCCCTCGTTTAAGTCCCCCTACACCCCGCGGCTCAGAGTAGGAGCAATCTCTCTAAATGACGTCAGGGTCCGGGTAGAGAGCATTCCCGGCCTGACGGACTCTCTAGTTGCTTTACTTAGGCCGCGAGGGCGTAAGCAGAAGCAGAGTCAGTGCGGTTTGTTTTGGCACTTATTGTTTTGCAGGGAGCGTTAACGAGTTAACCCTGCATCCTCGACCCGCTTCTCACAATTGCGCAGGCAATGTCGAAACCGATCATCCCCATGAGCACTCGTCGCCATTGTTCGGCGCCACCGACGTGCGGCGGAATGAGTGGGTCCTGTCACACGCTGTTGAGTTGTCAATACTGCACTCGTTCTTTTCGAACTGATCGTGCAGCCCTTCAGTCTACAACACTTCTGCCGGAATGCGGGGCGACGGCCAGCAGGACGCGCTCGGCCTCGGAGTCGCCGGGAACGATCACATCGATGCGCGCAGCACCAGACCGGACCGTGACGATACTCGCCTCGGCGTAACGCGGATGCCGCTGCACGGTGACCGACTCCAACCGCGCCAGGAACACGATCAGCCGGGAGCTCGACAATTCGGACCGATCGGCCAGACCGAACCAGTCGCGACGGGACAGCACTTGAACCTCCGCGTCGGTCCCGCAGACGATGGCGCCGTGCAGCACAGTCGGACGGAACAGGTTCAACACCCGCGCCATGAAGCCGCCGGTCGCCCGAACCCGCTCACGCGGATGCGCGGCGTAGAGGTGGAGTTCCGGCTCGCGATCCCGCAGATTCGTCCAGTCCGCCATCAGGTCCGCGTCGGTTGCCCGGAATACGGCAGAGTTGAGGACGGCATTGGGCCGCCGGTCGATGGCGGGGCCGACCGGGAAAGTCAGCATCGAAGCAGCGGCCGTTGCGGCGTCGTGTGAGCCGAACGTCACTCCCAAGCCCAGCGACATGTCACGGAGCATGTCGACGAATCCGCTGACGACCTCGCGCGAGGAGCCGTTGTAGCCGACCTGGAGCACGCTGCCGTCCCGGGAGTACACCCGAAGGCGCCCGTCGGTGAGGTCGACGCTGTCCTCGATGGCAACGACGGCGTCGTAGGGCAGAGTCGAGCCGGCGTATGCCGAACCTGTCCTGCTCAGCACGGTGAGGGCGTCGCTCCCCGCGATGATCAGGTGGTCATAGAGGTCCATGGTCGGATCCGCGTCCCTGCGCGGGATGTTCCGCGGCACCTTGAGCACGAGGCGCTCCGACGTGGGATCGCACCCGAAGTCGCGAAACAGCCGCGGGACCTCATCCAGTGTCCGCACCGCGTCCACCCAGGGGCCGAAGGCGTTGTATTCCGCGTCGGCTGTACTCATTGCCTTCATCGTAACGCCCCGCATCCGCCGCATCGACGCGTGCGGATGCCGTCGCCCGCTCGTCCGACGGGCGGGCGATTCAACCGGGTGTCAGTCGCCGAGGTGCTTGCGCGCGGACATCGCGCGGTCGGACTCGCGCTTGTCCTGGCGCTCACGGAGCGTCTGGCGCTTGTCGTATTCCTTCTTGCCCTTGGCGACGGCGATCTCGACCTTGGCCTTGCCGTTGCTGAAGTAGATCCGCAGGGGAACGAGCGTGTAGCCGCCCTCCTTGGTCTTGTGGCTGATCTTGATGATCTCCTGCTTGTGCAGCAGCAGTTTGCGCTTGCGCCGCGGCGGGTGGTTCGTCCAGGTACCGGCCATGTATTCCTGGATGTGCACGGCGTCGAGCCAGGCTTCGCCGCCCTCGATGAAGGCATAGCCGTCGACGAGCGAGGCGCGGCCGGCGCGCAGGGATTTCACCTCGGTCCCGGTGAGCACCATTCCGGCCTCGTACGTCTCCTCGATGAGGTAGTCGTGGCGTGCCTTGCGATTGGTCGAGACGACCTTTTCGCCGATTTCCCTGGGCACGGGTTACTCCTCAACGTCGGTGGGTGGGCAGACCGGTACCGGCCAGCCCACCAGTCTAGCTCTCGGCCTCGAGCCGTTCGGACGAACGGCTAGACCTTCAGGTAGCGGGTGATGGCGAAGTTGGCGGAGAAGGCCGCGAGTACCGCGCCGACCACCAGCAGGATCGGCACGACGAGGAGCGCATCCTGCATGCCCACAAGCGAGAAGCCTGTCAGCCGGGAACCGAGGAAGCCCTGGACGAACCATTGCACGAGGGCAAGGACCGCACCACCTGCCAGAAGCGATCCCAGCAGCGCCGCAAAGACGCCCTCGAGGATGAACGGCGTCTGGATGAACCGGTTCGATGCACCGACGAGTCTCATGATGCCGAGCTCACGCCGCCTCGAGAAGGCCGACAGCCGGATGGTGGTGGCGATCAGCAACGCTGCAGCCACGAGCATGAGCGAGGCGATACCGATCGCCGTGTAGCTCGCCGCATTGAGCACGGAGAAGATCTGGTCGAGGTACTTGCGCTGGTCAGCGACGTTCTCGACCCCGGCCACGCCGGACAGGCTCTCCACGAGCACATCCGATTGGGACGGGTCCTTGAGGTTCACCCAGAAGGTCTGGTTCAGTTGCTCCGGAGTCACATAGTCGGCGACCGGGTTGCCTGCGAACTGCTTCTTGAAGTTCTCGAAGGCCTGTTCATGCGTCTCGAAATAGTACTTGTCCACGAACGGCGAGAGCGTCGGCGACTCGAGCTGGGCCTTGACGGCGTCGATCTGACCCTGGCTCGCCTCTCCCCCGGTGCAGGTCTCCCCCGGTGAGATCGCGGTGCACATGTAGATTCCGACCTGGGCGCGGTCGTACCAGAAGTTCTTCATCTGGCCGATCTGCATCTGCATCAGGATCGCAGCGCCGACGAAGGTCAGCGAGATGAAGGTCACGAGCACGACAGAGACAACCATCGAGGCATTGCGACGCAGGCCGTTGGCGGCTTCGGAGAGCACCAGTCCGAGTCTCATCGGGTGGGTCCCACATTCTGTTCGCCGGTCTGGTCTGGTTTTTCGCCGGGAGCACGAAGCCCCAGCCTCTCGGCCAGGGTGAGCTGGTCGAGAACGTCGTCCTGGGTAGGTGCCATCGGACGCGACATGTACTTCGGTTGCTCGGCAGCACCCGCATCTGACGGGGAATCGTCTGCACCGGTCCCGGTTGGCGTCGTCGCGGCATCCGCCTGCTGCTCGCGGCCGGGCAGGAAGATCGCCGAGGTCAGCGGGAGGGGCATGCCGGAATCTGAGGCAATAGCCATGGCCTGCTCGCCGAACGGCTGCGGAATGGCGGCGGGCGGCGTGGCCGGGGCCGCAGCGTCTGCGCCCGTCTCGGCGAGGGCGCCCGCACGAGCCGGGGCGTCGGGGACGATGACGACCGGCGTGATGGGTGCAGCAGGAACGGGAACGG
>NZ_JASJXJ010000102.1:0-14225 GCF_035018685.1 Cryobacterium sp. RTC2.1 | reverse complement strand
AAACTTCCGCTAATCTAACCCCGCGACCTGGGGAGCTTCGATGAGCAGGACTGGGGAATTTCGCTGAGCGCCGTCACCCACGCCCGCCCAAGATCAACCCAGTTCGGCCAGCTTTGGGCCCGCGACGTGAGGCTGGGTCCTCGATGGGGAACGCAGATGGTGATCGCCTGTCACGATGCGTTCACGTGGAGGGTTTCTCAAGTCCGAATCGTGGGTAAAGCAAGGTGAGTCCTGCGGGGAATCCGAATTTGACCGCGTCTGCTGCGTGCGTGACGCCGGGCCCGGTTAGCCGGGCCGTTGTCATACCGGCTGTCTTTGCCGCTGCTTCGGCTGTCGTTGCCTCGGCGGTGTAGGTCGGGTCCTTCGCTCCAGATGTGAAGATCGCATACACGTCGGTGTAGTGATGAGCTTTCATAATGTTGAGCGGTTTCTCGGCGTCGTACGCGGCTTGATTTCCTGCAAAGCCATTGCGAAGGGTCGCGCTCTCTGAGCCCAGCGACGGTTCGATCTCCCCTGAGATGTCCAGCAGCGATCCGAAAACGTCCGGGTGTTTTGCCCCGAAGGATAGGGCGCATGTGCCGCCGTTGGAGTAACCTCCGATCGCCCAGCTCTGGCGCCCATCGGCTACGTGCAAGGTGGCCTGAATGTAGTCGAGAACGTCGCTCATGACATACGTGTGCACTCGCCCGGCGGGCGAGTCTATGCACAAAGGATTCTTCTCGGGACTGCCTATCTGGTCAATCGTGAGCACGATCGGTGCCAAGCCGCCGTTAGCAGCCGCCATGGAATCAAGTGTCGAGACGAACAGGGAACTTCCGTCGGGGCCACCGGGCTGGCCCATCATCATGATCAAAATCGGCAAAGCCGGAGGGTTGGGCACAAGGGCCGCCGGCGGCAAGTATGAATATGCCGGCCTCGCCGCGAACCCCGACGCCTTGTTCGGAATCGTCACGGTTCCGTACTGGCCTTTGGCGGGCATCCCGGCCGGCGCCTTCCATGTCGTCCAGAGCGGCGCCGCGAGCTCAGCCGGGACCTGGGATGTCGGGGCAGTTTGAGGCGGCACCGTCAGCGGTTGCCCGACGTCAATATTGAACAGTGACGCCAACGTCGGGTTGAGCCCATACCCGGCGTTGATACCGAACATCGTCGTCACGAGAAAGAGAGGGATCGTGGTTGCGGCGATGACTCTTCTCCAGCCTCGTGAACGCCACAGGTTCACGATCGCGACCCCTAGAGCGGCAAAGGCCCCGGTTACCCAGTACCGCGTATCGGATTGCAATGGTGTTCCGAATACGTTGAGGCCGAGTTCGGTGATGCTCAGAGTGATAACCGCCGCGATGGCCCCGAGCCCAGCGGCCACAAGAACGGTGCGCACCCATCGGACGGTAGGACGTCGTCGAAGCGCTCTCCGGCCGCCGAGTGATCGTGGTTCGGGACGCACTACGAGATAGATCAACGCTGCGATACTCAGTGCGCTGAAGACCAGCACGACCTGTCCATCAACGATGTTGAATGTCAGAAGTGAGTTGGTCACGAGGTCAAGTATCCCCTGCCCTCGCTGTACGATTACCGACCCCTACGCCGGTCCCAAACTGTGCCATAGACGTCGCGGACGTCGTCTTCTCAAGCTTCCGGTTGATCGCATCATCGCCCCTGCGCCGTCCTGCACCCGACGGTCCGATTGTGGCGCGCGGGTCGAGTGCGCTGCCGAGCCAGTGCCCCCGCTTGTCGAAGGCGATCGTTGAGACAAGCCGCGGGCGTTCTGTGCGGAAGATGAATCTGTCGGCCTCTATAGTCACGACTCGGTCGGCATCCGCCGTGCAGAAGTAGACGACCTGAGATATCCCGTCACGAGCGAGCCGCATCGAGTGGTTCTCGCAGATCAGTCTGTATCGCGGTGAGGATTTCGCGGTCAGCTCCACTTCGACAAGCTCCACACAGTCGCCATAGGTTGCGACACCGTCGGCCTGGTGGTCGAGATGGCTGACCGGTCGTCGGTCGCGCTTCCAGGTATAGCCGAGAGCGAGATACCGGGCCGATACCGCCGCGACCGCGACCTCGTGCCTCGTGGTCTGCCGGAACAGGTTCGGCGGCTGCTTACCGACAGCCTCGTGCGTCGCCCAGACGAACGACGCACTCTGGAACGTCGGGCGCTCCCGGGCCACGAGTCCAGCCTGAACCATCCGCATCACCCAGTGCTGCGCCTTCCTGGTGCTGATCGGCTCCGCTGAACCCGACATCGCGCCCAGTGCCCACCGGATCGAATCGACCTCCGCCACACGCACAACGCCCAGCCACTCGACCATCGCCAGATCACGCTCTGTCACCTGCACCATCAACTCATCCCGCCCTTAGAACCTCAGTACCTCATCGTTTTTCTTCTTGTTTTTTCTCTTTGTTTTTTTCTTTTTCTTTCATTCATATTTCTTTCATCTACCTCTGACTCTTTCCCTGTCCCACCACCTCCCCTTCACTTCCCAACCCCCCACACAAAGCCGTTGAGTGTGGGGGGTTGGGAAGTGAGCGCAGCGAGGGGGAGGCGGTGGGACAGGGAAAGAGTGCCCTCGGGCAGTCGTTTACCTATTCGCTCTCGATGACGGGGCAAACGACTACCCGACGAATGCGCGCACGCCGCCGCGACATCCTGAAGGCCCGCTCGTCCTGACAACGCCGCCACCGTGGCTGGCACGAGTACTCCCGGCGAATGCCTACTCCGTCGAGCCGCGCAGGCCCTGAACTCTCGCTTCGATTGTTTCTATGTGCCGGCCATGCCCGAGCCCAATCACTGAACCGAATCCGCGTCGGACGATAAGCGGGACGACCACAGGATGGTCGCCTCCTGCGGCGAACGACAGCTGGAGGGTCGGCGTCGTACTGCCAAAGATCGCCGTCATCACCAGACGCACGTCTCGGACGTCGCTCCAGCGGAGGTCGAAGAGTCGGACACTGTTCCCCTCCCGCGAAGACTGCCAAATACTGATGCCCAATGAGGTCACGCCAAGAGCGGCAGCCCATTCGAAGACGACGTTCCCACCAAGAGCCTCGAGGGCCCTCCTCGAGACCGCTGTCTGGGCGACGTAGACGACCACGGCGTCGGGCTCGCTGGACTGGATCGCAGCGAGAGTGGCCGCGTCTTGCCGTCGGGTTCCCATGACTCTCACGAGGACCACGTAGAGCACAACCACTGCGACCGTGAAGCCGCCGATGACGGCGACCGGGATAAGCACGTCTGCCCAGGTGAGTGGCGGACCCGATGCGCCCGCCCATACGAGCCGACCACCCACAAGGACGACACCAAGCGCGAGCACACCGGCCCACCAAAACCATCGACGCATCACATACGGCATGCCCTTCGCTTCCCTCCCGATTGCGATTCGTCGTCGGTCACCTCGGCCGGCCAAACTGAACGCCTGTTGCCAGCGGGCCGAGCCACGTTGTTAGCCAGTCTGCGTCGTCGCACTGATCGTAATCACAACCACCGCGATCGTGAACACAGCAACGATTAGCCACCCTTGCCACGCGTGCGGACCCCAGCCGCCACCCAGTTGCTTCGGACCAAACCACGGTTCATGTTCTGCCACTGCGTCCCCCTCGAGTTGGAATATCGCGACTCCTGCCCAGCGCGGTGCAATCTTGTCAGTCATCGCCGGAACGCGCCAGAGCGACACGGTGAGCCCATCGACGGTCGCCGGTATGCTGCGGAGATGGGGAAGCGAAATTCGCTAGCGGATCGGATCCAGGCACGTTTCAATTCGACACCCCTCACGGCGAGCGTTCCGCCCCTCACTCCGCGCCCGGTGACTGCGCGCGACCGCCGAGTAAAACGGCTCGCATTCACCTGTCTGGTCATCCTTGCGATCGGGATGACGTTCATGCTGGCCTATGGAGTGGCAGCCGGGATTTGGTGGAACGACTCATCCTTTTCGACCTGCACCGTGAACGCAGCGTCCCACCACGACACCTATGGAAAATCCGGCTTCCTCGGCGTGGTCTACGACGTAGACACCACCTGCGGGCTCCTGCAGGTCACCGGCGGACGCGTCCTCAGCGAAAAGGAAGCGGAAACCCTCGGTCAGTCCATCCGATCGGGGAACGAATACCTATTCGAACTTCGAGGCTGGACCGGATGGCCCAACGCACGACGGGCCATCGTCACAGCAAACGACTCAACTCGCCCTTAGTCCAGCGCGGGTTTCGGTGGTGAGTTATCCACAGGCATGGTTCGCGCGCGCGTACTGCTCCAGTTTTGTTCTTCCTGTTCCTTACTGTTAAAGGGGACGGTGAGCGTCCCCTTGCTGGGTCAGTTTTCGTACCCCTGAAGGGGACGGGGACCGTACCCCTGAGGGGGACGCTGAGCGACCCCCTAGACATCCGCGACCCGATCCCGGAACTCCGGAAGCCGGCGGCCGGGCGTCGGCGGCTTGGCACTGTTGAGGTTCAGTTCGAACTCGGCTGCACGCCCGTTCCGGCCCGACCGCACCCGAGTGATCGCTCCAGTGTTCGTGAGTTCCGTCACGGCGCGTTTGACGGCCTGGTGGGCCGCGGCGCTCCCGTTGGACGGGGCGAGGAACCCGAGGGCGAGAGCAGACGCTTCCCGGCCAGCGAAATAGCGTCGGGGCGGCTGACCGCCCGGATTGCGCTCATCGTCCCAGCACTCCAAGGCCATATGGATCAGCAACAGCGTCGACGCATGACCCAGGCCCAGCTGGGCGGCGACCAGGACGGCGTTCTTCGCCGCATACAAGCCCACAAGACCTCACCCACCCCTGCGGACGTGAGGCGACGTGTCCGCCGTGCACGCTGGTCTGCGCATCGATCGACTCCTCTGCTGACGACGCTCACTGGTCCCGGGCGCCCACCCGTGCCACCGTGGGCGATTAAGTGCCGCGGGCGTAACGAGATGGCTCAGTACCGAATCGGAGGCTCTGAGGTGCGGGTGGTGGCGCTGGCTTCGATCCAGGCGAGGACTTCGGATCTCTTGTAGAGCACGGTCCGGGGTGTGGGTTTGTAGAACCGGGGACCCCGAGCCAAGTAGCGGAGCTGGGCGAGGGCGCCGGTCTTCATTCCGGTGATCTCACCCACGGTGGCGGGGAGGATATAGTCGTCGTCCATGATCATCCTGTCTCGATGACAACCCTTCGGTTGTTCCAATGTTGAGGTCACAATATGGTGACTTCTCGCGTTTGACAAGTGTTTGGGTAGTATCTTGTCCATATGACAGATTTTCGGACTGAGACGAGCATCGGCGACCGCATCCAGGCCATCCGGAAACACCGCGGCATCCGCACCACAAAGGAGCTCGCCGACACGATCCCCGGCGACAACGTCACCGAGGCAATCCTGCAGAACATCGAAGCCGGCCGGAAGAGCGACCTCGCCGTCAGCCAACTGCTGAACATCGCCCACGCCCTCGGCGTCTCCCCACTGTTCCTGCTCGCCCCCGTCGGCCGTCCCCTCGACGCCCTCGACCTGCCCAACCTCAGCCCGGCCCTCGCCGCCATGACCGTCGTCGAGTTCGACGCCTGGATCTCCGGCGAGACCGACGGCGCCTACCGGTGGACCACGACCGACGAACGCTCCGAACGCACCCAGCTACAAGCCATGCGCGAACTGGACGCGCTCATCCGCGAACGCAACCGACTGACCAGCAACCTCCAGGTCGAAACCGCAGTGAACGTGGCCGTCGGCGAAGGCAGCGCCGGCCAGCCGTGGAACACCACGCAAGAACGCCTGGACGAAGCCAACCGACGCATCAACCAACTGTCCTCATATCTGACCTCGGCCGGGTGGAAACTCGACGGCTGGGCCGGCTGACGCGGTCGCCATGCGATCGGTCACTCCCTCGGTCGGCGTCGGACGTTGAGGCGATAATTCCAGAGTCAAGAATTCTCACCACCTCACGATCCCGACCGACGACGACATCGAGATGGAGCCATGGGCAGCATTCACGCGTACACGACGACAGCGGGCAAACGCTATCGGGTGATCTATCGCAAGCCCGACCACGTGCAGGGGCAGAAGCGCGGGTTCACGTCCAAACGCGACGCGGCCCTGTTCCTGTCGTCGGTGGAGATGTCGAAGGCGACGGGCGAGTTCATCGACGCAACCGCGGCGCGTGCCACCGTGGGCGTCCTTGGCGCTGAGTGGTTGACCCATCAGTCGCACTTGAAGCCGTCGAGTCTCCGCCCGGTCGAGTCTGCGTGGAGGTTGCACGTCGAGCCCGTCTGGGGTGGGCGCGCCGTGGGGACCATCCGGCACAGCGAGGTCCAGGCCTGGGTCACCGAGCTGACCGGTCGCAAGGGAGCCACGACCGTGCTGCGCGCCTACGGGATCCTCGCGGCGCTGTTGGATATTGCCGTGAAGGATCGACGGATCAGCTCGAATCCGGCGCGCGGCGTGAACCTGCCCCGGAAGGTGCAGAAGGATCACCGGTACTTGAGCCACGACCAGGTGGCCGCTCTGGCGCGAGCCTCCGGCGATCGGTCCACCCTCGTGCTGGTGCTCGCGTACTGCGGCCTGCGCTGGGGCGAAGCAATCGGCCTCGAAGTGCGAGACCTCGACCTTGCGCGACGCAGAATCAACATCAACCGGAACGCCGTCGAAGTCGGCGGGCGCATCGAAGTCGGTTCCCCGAAGTCATCGAAGCGCCGCTCGGTGCCCTTCCCCGAGTTTCTGACTCCGGGACTGGCCGACGCCTGTGCAGAAAAGCAGCCGACCGACCTGGTGTTCTCGGACCGGTTCGGGCAGCACCTCAAGCGCACGCGGGTGAGTGTGGGAACCCGCAGCTGGTTCCTGACGGCCTTGACCAGGGCGGGCCTACCGCGGATGACCCTCCACGACCTCCGGCACACGGCCGCGAGTCTCGCCGTGAGCGTCGGCGCGAACGTGAAATCGGTGCAGCGGATGCTCGGCCACGCCTCCGCTGCGATGACCCTAGACATCTACGCGGACCTCTTCGATGCCGACCTGGACGCCGTTGCCACCCTCCTGGATCAGGCCGCCACGTTCTCAAGTGCTGCCAAAGTGTTGCCACGGGAGGATTTTGGCCAAGAAAGAACCCCCACATCCCTTGAAAACACTGGCCTTTAGGAGGGAAACGTTCGCTGCGTTAACGCTCGCAAAGCGTACCTCCCATCCAGATCGCCGGCAACAGAACCGAATCTTGGCCGACCCAATCCCGGCCAACAAGCGAAGGGTCGAGTTGAGTTATCCAGTGGGTGCAGCACTGGCTGGGAAGGACAACACTCCGCCATTAATCTGCCACCCGCGCGCTCCACTATTGTCTTGCCAGGTGAGCGAAAGCACACATCCTGGAGATCCGGGCGTGTTAGCGGGCGTGGCGATGGTAATTGTCGCGAATTTAGGGTCGTCATCTCCTGTGTTAAGGGTGACTGCCCGTTTTGGATTCGATGCCGCTGGCGCACACACGTCCCAAGCCGCGTCAATTTGAGTTTTGCTTTGACTTGGAAAGAGTGCGCGGAGGGCCGAAGAGTCCGGACTCTGGAGGGCGCTGAGTACCTGCGCCTCGGTTCGACCTGTGGCACCTGACGGCGGAACAGATGTGGGGTCCGCGAAGGTGCAACCAGAAAGGGCGACCAAGAATGCAGCACAGACCAGGCCTCCCGCGGAATACGCGAGAGCCCTGGCCTGTCGAAGACTATGTCCGATACCTAGACTCCCCAGTTCGAATAGATTGCTCCTGGTTCGTCAGCGAGCATCAGTGTCAGCGATTTGTTGACGTGATCGTTGGTGTGCTGGGTGTAGTACGGCTGCCCTGTGGAATCCGTGAAGGTCACGATTGAGGTGTGATCGAAGGTGTAGTTATACGTGCCGTCACCCTTCCTCCAGATCCAAAAAGTGATATCGCCAGCGGACGGCGCGTCTTGGGCGTAGTGGAATCGACCTGTAACCTGATAGCCGAAATCGAACAAAGACTGGGCACGGCTCCACGCATTTGCCATCAAGAGAGTGCCACCGAACCAAGCGCCCTGATCGGTGGGCCATCCGATTTCTTGCTGCCATCCTCCGGCGAACAGAGCTTGTGAGGCGAAGCTGGTGCAATCGTCATCCAACGCTTTGAAGTCTGGATTTCGCGCCATCGCCCATTTGTATGCGTAGGCGACGATCGCAGATCTGTCCGACGTGCTCAATGCGGCAAAGGGAGCAGGATTCGCCTGGGCCGCGCCCTTTAGCCGTGTCAATTGGGGACTCTCCGCCTGGTTTTCGCTCTGGCTGAAACTCTTCGTGGCAAACGCCTCAGTTAAAGCATTGCGAGCTGATCCGTCCGATTGTGCAGCTGCCACGGCGTCACTCGGCGGGACCGTGGCTGGGAGGTCAGTTGATACGGCGTGGGACAAGTTGGACACTTCCCATGTCTCACCGACGCGATTGACGCTCGCCGTCTGCTCCAAACGGTATCCGTAATCCGGCCGGCCATTTCCATCAGGATCTGTTGTTCACGTCATCGCTGTTGTTTCCGTGAATGCGACTTCTACCGTTGCGCCAGAACTTCTCTCCGAGGTGACTTGGATTGTCGAACCGAAGTGTGTGAATGCTTCGCCATAGTCGGCCAGCAACTTCTGCTGAGTAACTAGCCTGGCGCGATCCCTCGAGCTAGTTGAAGTTTGCAGCGCAGGTTTTGCCTGCGCTGACGGGTCCAGAGACCTGGCTTGAGCGCTTGTTGGCACAAGCGACAAAGCGTTGCGTTGATCGACAGCCATCGTGATTGCTGCCTGGATTTGCTCCGTATCAGATACGACCGGTGCGGCCGTCACGGCGACAGCTGGCCCCACCGCGAGCAACCCTCCCAGCGCTATTCCAACGACTAGCCTCAGCCTTTTTCGAACAGTTATCAAATGCAAAATATGGCGCCCCGCCACGATATGCAAGATCGACTACCTTGCATATTTCCGACTCTAGGCCATCGCCCATAGACCTACGAGTAAACAGAAGCTGAACAGTCCCAGTGTCACGGCAAGTGCAGACCTAAACCGACCCTCGCGCCACCGGGCCTGATATGGGGATGCCCGGCCGTTTCTTTATACAGGCGGATGCGCAGCCGCCCTGCCCTCGCCCTTATTCCGGCGATTCTGTTGGAAGCGTCTACAGGTCTGGGCGCGGTCGCGAACCGTTCGTCGACGTTCCCTGCCCCTCTGGTGCGAAGGCTAGGTTGAAAGTCACCATTGTGGTCGCGGGGTTACTCGCTAATGCAGACTCAATCGATGACATTGCCGGCGTCCGTCGCGGCGATCTGGACGCCGCGCAACGCTCCTGAATCAGGCTGCCACGTTCTCAAGTGTTGCCAAAGTGTTGCCACGGGAGGATTTTGCCCAAGAAAAAACCCCCACGTCCCTTGAAAACACTGGGATGTAGGGGGAAGACACGTGCGGAGACGGTGGGATTTGAACCCACGGTACCCCGTGAAGGGTACTCCACCTTAGCAGGGTGGTGCACTAAGCCGTACTATGCGACGTCTCCTTGGCGCCTGCGCAGAATTCACCGAGCAAACACACGAGTGTAATCATAACCGTACCGGCGGCATCCGTTTGCACGGGTGCCCGAAGGCCCGCGCCTACTGGTTGTTGAGGGTGCGGCCGACGGAGCAGGTCAGCTCCCCGGCGGTCTGGCCGGTCGCCGACTCCGACAGGGTCGTGGCGTCCGTCGGGGTGGGGATCGGGGTGGCACCGGCGGATGCCGTGGGATCGGGCGTCGCGGAAGCATCCGTCGTCGCGGCGGGCGTCGGAGTCGCGGTCGCGCTCGGGTCGAGCGTCGCGCCGCGCCCCGTTGTGCCGCCGAGCTTGAGGGCCTTGTCGGCCGCGACCGCGGTGAAGAGTTCCTTGAAGTCGGGCTGGAGCGGGAGCACTCCGCCGGTCGTGCCGCCGGTGGGCACCTGCACGAAGACGACCTGGTTCAGGTCGATGTCCTTGAGCGCGACCGCGATCGACGCGATCACGGAGACGTTGTTGAGGCTATCGGAGAGCTTCATGTTGGCGGTCACGGCCTTCGCGAGCGAATACACCTTGAGCGGGTCCGACAGCGTGCTCGCGCTCTTGATGGTGCGCACCAGGGCCGACATGAAGACCTGCTGGTTGTTGATCCGGGTGAGGTCGCTGCCGTCGCCCACACCGTGGCGGGTACGGAGGAACTGCAGGGCCGCAACACCCTCGAGGGTGTGCATGCCGGGCTTGAGGAAGGTGCCGGTGTACTCGTCCTGGATCTCCTCGGCGACACAGACCGGTACGCCGCCGACAGCGGTGGACATGGCCATCACGCCGCTGAACTGGACCTCGGCCGCGAAGGGGATGGTCAGGCCGGTGAGCTTCTCCACGGTGAGCACCGTGCAGGCGAGCCCGCCGTACGTGAGCGTGGTGTTGATCTTCTGGCGGCTCATCGAATTGAACGTGCCGCCGCTCGGGTCGGGGCAGGCCGGGATCGGCACGAACATGTCGCGCGGGAAGCTGATCACGGAGGCGTTGGTGTGGTCCTGCGAGATGTGCAGGAGCATGGTGACGTCGTTGAGGTCGCCGGTGGAGTCCTCCGGGCCGAACGACGGGTCCTGGCCCTTGCGGCTGTCACTGCCGACGATGAGGAGGTTGACGCCGCCTGTGATGGCGCCGATCTGCGGGACGGGGCCGTTCGTCTCGTTGGCGAGGTGCACACCGGGCTGCGCGCTCGATGCGACGTCGAGGGTGGCGATCGCGGCGACGGAGACGCCGCTGACGAGCACGACGGCCATGGCCGCTGCGAGGAACTTGACGACGGTGACGACCGGGTTCGAGTGCTTCAACCGGCCGTGCCGCGCGATGGTGCTGAGCTTGTGGGATCGTGCGGAACGGAGTCTCGGTTGGTCGCTCACTCAGATCCCTTCTGTGGTGCCGGCCGGGTAACGGGTTCGTGCGGAGGGCGTGGGATTCGAACCCACGAGACATTTCTGTCCACCAGTTTTCAAGACTGGCTCCATCGGCCGCTCGGACAGCCCTCCCGTTCGCGGCCCGGTCCGGCGAAGAACGCCCGGTCGACAACACACGAATACCGACCGATTCTAGCCGATCGCGCCTTCCTCACCCTGCCAGCAGGCTGGGACGCCCGCAGCGAGGCGGTTCGGAGGGGTGCCGGAGCGGCGTCAGAGCGACGCGAGAACCGTGGCGAGGCCGTCGTCGAGCACGGCTCCCGTGATCTCCCCGGCCGCCGCGAGCACCTCATGGGGGGACTGGCCCATGGCAACGCCGCGGCCCTCGAGCCCGGCCCACTCGAGCATCTCGATGTCGTTGCGTCCGTCACCGACGGCCATCACCCGGGCACGGGGGATGTCCAGCTCGGCTCGGACCCGCTCCATTGCGGTGGCCTTATTGACGCCGTCGGGCGCGATGTCGAGCCACGCGGTCCAGCCGATCGAGTAGCTCACCCGGTTGAGGCCCATCTGCTCGACGACCTGCAGGAAGTCTTCCATCTCGTGGTCAGGCGAGATAACGACGACGCGGGTGGCCTCGTGGCGGAGCAGCTCGTCGAACTCGACGTGTTCACTGTCGAGGCCGATAGTGGCATCCGGGAAGGGCTCGGTGTACCGGTAGAAGCCGTGCTCGTCTTCGACGGCGTAGCGTGCGTCACCGAGGTGCGAGCGGATCGAGAGCAGCACCTCGCTCGGGTCGAAGGTCTCGACCCATTCGCGGCGATACCCGGTCGGCGCGGTCAGATCCCGGCGCAGGGTGATCGCGCCATTCGAGCAGACCACGTAGCGGGGCGTGATGTCGAGGCGCTCGAGCACCGGCAGGGTGGCCGCCGTCGAACGACCGGTTGCGAGCATGATCTCGTGCCCGGAGCGGGTGAGCCGCTGTACCTCTTCGAGCACGGCGGGGCTGATCGAACCGTCTTCGTGCACGGTGGTTCCGTCGATGTCGAGGGCGACGAGCCAGGGCGAGACGGTCGCGGTCATCGGATCGGCTCGAGGACTTCGAGGCCGCCGAGCCAGGGCCGCAGCGCCTCGGGGACGAGCACCGAGCCATCCGCTCGCTGGTGCGTCTCGAGAATCGCGACGATCCAACGCGTGGTCGCGAGGGTGCCGTTGAGGGTGGCGACCGGCGCGGTCTTGCCCGATTCGGTGCGATAGCGGATGTCCAGACGTCGGGCCTGGTACGTGGTGCAGTTGCTCGTGCTGGTCAGCTCGCGGTAGGCGTTCTGGGTGGGCACCCACGCCTCGATGTCGAATTTGCGGGCCGCGCTCGACCCGAGGTCGCCCGCTGCGACGTCGATCACGCGGTAGCTGAGACCGAGGGACTGCAGCATGCCCTCCTGCAGGGCGACGAGGCGGTCGTGCTCTGCCTCGGCGTTCTCGGGGAGGACGTAGGTGAACATCTCGAGCTTGTTGAACTGGTGCACCCGGATGATGCCGCGAGTGTCCTTGCCGCCGGAGCCGGCCTCGCGGCGGTAACAGGTGGACCAGCCGGCGTAGCGCAGCGGGCCATCATTCAGGTCGAGGATCTCGTCGGAGTGGTACCCGGCGAGCGCAACCTCGCTCGTGCCGGTGAGGTAGAGGTCGTCTGCGGGAAGGTAGTAGATCTCGTCGGCGTGCTCGCCGAGGAAGCCGGTGCCGTCCATGATCTCCGGGCGGACGAGCGTGGGCGTGATCAGGGGGATGAACCCGGCCTGGAGCGCGCGGTCGAGGGCCATGTTCATCAGGGCGATCTCGAGCCGGGCTCCGATGCCGCGCATGAAGTAGAAGCGCGCTCCGGACACCTTCGCGCCGCGGGCCATGTCGATCGCGCCGAGCATTTCGCCCAGCTCGAGGTGATCGCGGGCCTCGAAGTCGAAGGTGGGGATCTCGCCGTGGGTGCGGAGCGTGGTGAAGTTCTCCTCGCCTCCGGCCGGGACGCCGTCGATGATGGGATTGGCGAGGGTGCGGACGATCCCGGTGAAGTCCGCCTCGGCATCCGTCGCGGTCGCCGCAGCGGCCTTGACCCGGGCGGCGAGAGCCTGGGCCTCGGCGACGAGGGCCTTCTTCTCGGCGGGGGGCGCGCTCGCGACCTGCTTGCCGAACTGGTTCTGGGCGGCGCGCAGGTCTTCGTAGGCCTTGATCGAGGTACGCCTGGCCGTGTCCGCGGCGAGCGCGGCGTCGACAGCTTCGACCGAAGCGCCCCGCGCCTTCTGCGAACGCTTGATCAGATCGGGATTCTCTCGCAGCAGTACAGGATCAATCACCGTGCCAGTCTACAAGCGCCCGCCGGAGCGCCTTGCTAGCCTTACCCCGTGAATACTCCCGGTGAGACTCCGAGCGGCCGTCGAGCGGCCGTCGTGTACAACCCGATCAAGGTTGACGTGGTCAAGCTCCGCGCGAGCGTCGCAGCGGCCGAGTCCGCCGCCGGGTGGTCGGGCACGGTGTGGCTGTCGACGACCGAGACGGATGCCGGTCAGCGGGCGACCCGGACGGCGATCGAACAAGGGGCATCCGTGGTGCTCGCGGCGGGAGGGGACGGCACCGTGCGCGCGGTCGCCGAGGCCCTGCGCGACACGGGCGTTGCCCTCGCGATCGTGCCGGCCGGCACGGGGAACCTGTTGGCCCGAAACCTGGCGCTGCCGCTCGCGAGCCTCGATGCGGCGGTGGAGATCGCGTTCGGCGGCGTGGACCGGGCGATCGACCTCGGCGTCGCAGTGCTCACCGACACCGAGGGTGAGAAAGCCGAACACGTCTTCCTGGTGATGGCCGGCCTCGGGCTCGATGCCCAGATGATCGCCAACACGAGCGCCGATCTCAAGAAACAGGTCGGCTGGCTCGCGTATGTCGATGCCGGCATGCGGGTGATCCCGAAGTCGAAGCCATTCCGCATCCGTTATAGCCTCGAGGGTCGCACCGACCGGCCGGCGCACGTGAGCACGATCCTGGTCGCGAACTGCGGGGTCCTGCCGGGCAACATCCAGTTCCTGCCCGATGCCCAGGTGGACGACGGGATTCTCGACATCGCCGTGCTGCAGCCCAAGGGCGTCCTCGGCTGGCTGACCATCTGGCGCAGGGTGACGTGGGAGAACGGCGTGCTGCGCCGCTCCGCGGTCGGGCGCAGGATCATCGCCCAGAGCGAGTCGAGCAACGAACGGGTGATGACGACGCTTCGGGGTTCACGGATCAGGATCGTGCTCGAGCACCCGCAGGAGTTCGAGATCGACGGCGACGAGTTCGGCCCGGTGCGCGCCGTCTCCCTGCGTGCCGACCCCGGCGCGCTCACGGTGCGGATGCC
>NZ_JASJXJ010000101.1:0-14381 GCF_035018685.1 Cryobacterium sp. RTC2.1 | reverse complement strand
GTGTCAGGCAGGTCCCGAGACAGAACTGTCAGCAAGGTCATGAGACAGAACTGTCAGATTGAGAACGAGACTTCACACCTGGTAGCTGCTCACATTCAGTATGCGCACATGCTGACACGTGATCGGAATATGGCGCGGTGAAATTTTCTGACTCGATCAGGGGCAATTTGTCGTAAATTTCCCGCGGATGGCATTGACTAGTCATGGGGGTGGTCATGAAGACTACGGGGGAGTCCGACCTGGTGCTTTCGTACCGGTCGCAGAGAGCGCATGGCCGCGCATTCGGGCTGCGGTTCGACCGTTTCCGCTCTTCGGAAGCGACGGCACCACCGTTCTCGGCACCGTCCGCCTCGTTCTCTGACACGGGCATCCATCTGGTGCACACACCGCTGAAGGTCCCGGCTCCGCGCCCGGCACGGATCTCCTGGAAGGTCCTCGGCATTGCGCTCGCGCTCCTCGTGCTGAGCGGATGCGCCGCCGCGCCGATCCCTGCACCGCCGGCCACGCCCTCGCCGACGGCGACCTCGCACCTGTCGAAGTATCCGACGCCGCGAGACCAAGGACCGTTTGACGGCGCCGAAGGTACCACGACGATCGACAGCTCGGGCAAGATCACCTACACCGTCGTCAGCGGGGACTCTGCGAGCACGATCGCCACTCGCTTCGGCGTCTATCCCGAGCAAGTCGAGACCCTCGGCGGCGGCAAGGTCGGGATGTCCGCGATCCACCCCGGAGACAAACTCCAATTCGGCACCCGCGGCTACACGTGACCGAAGGCCAACGGTGCCGCGTTCCACCCGAGGTCGCACGCAAACCGAGGCACGAGTGTCGAGACTATTCGTGCGCTCTCGATTCGCCGGACGGCGGGAACGATTGGCGGGATGTCGGTCTCGATGGCACTGGGTCAGTCGAGAGAAGGCAGCAGGCCAGTCATCTCAGTGAACTCGTCGGCGATGTCTCGGGCGCTGAGCCACAGGTCGAGCTCGGCGGCGGGGACGGGCCGGGACATGTAGTAGCCCTGGGCTTGATCGCAGCCGAGGCGGACGAGCTCGGTGTAAGCGGCCTTGGTCTCGACGCCTTCGGCAACCAGCCGCAGGCCGAGGCTGTGGGCCAGGCCAATCGTGGAGGCGACCAGTGCTGCAGCCCGGGCGTCGTCGACCATCGGGAAGACGAACGAGCGGTCCAGCTTGAGCTCGTCGAGGGGCAGATCGCGCAGGTAGGAGAGTGAGCTGTACCCGGTGCCGAAGTCGTCGATGGAGATCTGGATACCGCTGCTCCGCAGCCGGGTCAGGATGCTCCGGGCCCGGTCGCGGTCGGCCATCAGGAACTCCTCGGTGATCTCCAGCTGGAGGGCACCCGGCGGGAGGTTACGGACCGTCAGCATCGCTGCGACCTCGTCGGGCAGGCTGGTGTCGATCAGCGTGCTGCCCGAGAGGTTGACTGCGACCGTGAGGGGTCGGCCTTCGGCGTGCCACACCGCCGCCTGGTCCAGGGCGACCTGAAGGACGACCCGGGTCAGGGTCCGCATCAATCCTGATTCTTCGACCAAGGCCAGGAACGCGTCGGGGTAGAGCAGGCCTCGGGTGGGGTGATCCCAGCGCACCAGCGCCTCCACGTTGTGGACCTCGCCGGTGTCCAGGTCGATCTTGGGCTGGTAATGCACCACGAGCTGGTCGGTGGTCAGTGCGGTTCGCAGTTCCTCGACCGTCTTCAGCCGGGTGGTGGCGTCGGTGTCGTCGGCGGTGTTGTAGACGTGCTGGCCACGGCCCGATGTTTTGGCCTTGTACATGGCGATATCGGCCGTGCGTAACAAGGAGCTCAGGTCCAGACCGTGGTCCGGGAAGAGCGCGATACCGACGCTGACACTGGTGTGCAGTGTGATGTCCTCCAGAGCGAATGGCTCGGCCAGCGCGGCGCGCAACTTGACGGTCACGTCAATGGCCTCGGCGTGGCCGGCATCCTCGAGCAGGACCGCGAACTCGTCGCCGCCCAGACGCGCCAGCAGGTCCCCAGGCCGCAGGTGCTCACGCAGGCGGGCGCCGACCTGGACCAGCAGCTGGTCTCCGGCGTGGTGGCCCAGGCTGTCGTTGACCTCTTTGAACTTATCCAGGTCGAGCATCAGCAGCGACTGGCGGCGACGCTCCGGGTCCACCAAGCGCGCGTGCCCCTCTACGTGGAGGGCCCGCCGGTTCGGGAGGCCTGTTAAGTCGTCCGTTGCAGAGGCAACGCGGCGCAGATGCGCCATCCACGCGACCTGACGGAAGGCGACCTGGGTGCGAGCTGTCGCCGCGACCAACGTCGCCCCCGCAAGAGCGACTGAAAACGTTGACAAGGGCACCCGGCTGCTCACCAAGAGCACCCCTAGCCCTGCGGCGGTGGCCACCACCGGCACCATCAGTGCCGCCCTGCCGGTCGCTGGGCTCGTCTCGGGTACCGCGGCCGGATGAGTTCGCTCCATACCGTCGACCCACAATGCCAACAGGGCAAGTCCGATCGCCCAGGCCGCGGCTAGCGGCGTACCGCGCACATAGGTGTTGGCGTTCACCTGCAGCGCGTAGAGCACGTCCGCCGCGGCAAAGACCAGCAGGCCCACGAACAGCAACACCCACCGTCTTCCCAGCCGCCTGCCCCCCAAGGCGCCGATCCCGCCGATAGCGGCCACGAGCAGCAGATCGAAGAGTGGGAAGGAGATCGCCGTCACGGTGGCCAACCACGATGAACTGGTCAGGGCCGAGTCCAGCACCGGGCTCAGCGGAATCGCCAGCACCGCGGCTGCGCCGAGCGACCCCACCACGCAGTCCAGCCAGACCGACGATGCCAGCGTCCGCACGTGGCGGCGCACCGCAACGATCAGAGCGGCCAGCATCAGCAGGTAGAACAGCGAATACAGGACGTCGCCAACCGACGGGAACGGAATCGAGCCGGTCGTGGCCTCTACCCAGGCTCTGTAACAGTCACCAGCAACGTAGGCGGTCATCGCGGTCGCGGCGAGCAGAACCTCCGGGCGCCGAAGTCCGACCCTTCCGACAGCCATCCAGCACACTGCGACGGGTAACAGGTCCGTCAGCCCTACCGAGACGACAAGGACCGGCTCGAACCAGACGTCACCTGCCGGGCCCCATCCGCCCCAATGCACAGCCAGCCCGACCACGCTGGCGGCCAGGACCAGGACCATCGCCCACACCAGTCCGGTATGAATCCGCGCGCGCATCAGCGCCTCACCGGAATAGGCAGACTCGAGGTAGTGCTCCGGAACAGGTCGCGTTCGCGAGGACAGACGCTCGAACGATCAACCACAGTCCCCCCTAGAACTCCCACCAATCTATCGACCCATTGAGTGACATTCCCCTCAAGAGGTGTCGACCCGAGGTCACCGCCCCAAACTGGGGGAGTCGCGAAGGTCGAGGCCTCCGCGCCCCCAGTCCACAGACACACGCTCACCTTGGCGAATGGTCCACTCAACTGGTCAATAAATGGCCCTTCACGCTGGACCGTAGAGCTTCTAGGTTGGGTGCTGTGAACGTCGGAATCTGGGCTGAACGAACGACAACATCCGCTACTCGCGAAGGAGACGCGTCATGAACGCCCCCATCACAATCACGCCCATTCATGTCGGTGACTTGACCGCAGAGGGGTACCCAATGCCCGTCTACGTGCACCTCATCGAACATCCCGATGCGAGGGTGCTCGTCGACACCGGTTTCACAGAGATCCACCCCGCAGCGGCCGATCTCGACCCTCGCCCCCACTCTCTCAAGGCGCAGGCATTCGACCTCGAGAGCGTCGACATCGTCATCAACACACACCTTCACTTCGACCACTGTGGCGGCAACCACCTCTTCCCCGGCACGCCCATCTACGTCCAGCGCCAGGAACTTGACGATGCCCGCACCGAAGACGACTACACCATCCGAGAATGGGTGGACCCGCCCGGCGTGCACTATGTACCCGTCGATGGAGAATTCGACCTGCTTCCCGGGATTCGACTCCTCCCGGCGCCGGGCCACACCCGCGGCTCACAGATCGTTGTCGTCGATACCGGCGAGCGTCCGACAATCATCGCCGGAGACACCGCGGTGTGGTTCGGCGAGCTGGACAACCCCGAGACCGAAGGCCAGCGACTGATTCGCTCGCTGCATCCTGAACACGTCTGGATCACGCACGAGCACACGTCCTGGACCGCAGATTAGCGGGATCTCCGTGTGCGACCGCGTCATCGGTTTCGCCGTGTCGTTCGCCGGCCGCGTGTAGCAGCCAGCGCTCTTATGGCACGATCCTATTAAAAGGATGTTCGTCCTCTATAATGGCACTCTGGGGTCATTCGACCCGCCCGAAGGAGAAGCCGTGACCGTCGAACCGATCATCCTGTCATCGGACCGTCGCCGTGCCGAACCTGCCGACCATGAAGCATCGGCCGAAGCGCCCACGCGCGCCATCTGACCCCGACGCTATCCTGACCTGACCCACGCCGATGACTACGCCGAGCCCTCTTCGCCGAACCGGCAGCGCTACGCGGGGCACCGGCCCGATGGAGCGGCCTCCTGTCACCGCCCGGCTGGTCTTCCTGCTCCTCGGGGGCATCGCCCTGCTCGCCGGACTCAACGGCGCGCTGCTCCTGCTCGGCCTCTGGGCGCCCGTCGACAGCACCCGACTAACGGAGGTGCACGGCCCGCTGATGGTGTTCGGCTTCGTCGGCACCGTCGTGGTGCTCGAGCGGGCCGTGGCCGTCCGCCGCACGTGGGCCTATCTCTCGCCCGGCCTGCTCGGTGCCGGCGGCATCGCGCTCATCTCACCGCTGCCGGTGGTCGTGGGCCAGGCCGCCTTGGTCGCCGGCACCACCATGTTGCTGGCAATCTACAGCGAGATCTGGCGCAAGCAGGGCTCGGTCTCCACCGCCGTACAGGTGCTCGGCGCCCTGGCCGGGCTCATGGCCACGATCTTCTGGCTGCGCGGAATCGGCATCCCGCAGCTCGCACCGTTGCTCATTCTCTTCCTGGTGCTCACGATCGCCGGCGAACGCCTCGAACTGTCCCGCATCTCGCCCACCGTCAACCGGCGCGCCGAACAGTGGATGCTCGGCATCAGCCTCGCGCTCAGCTTCGGCTCGGTCGTCGCCCTGGTCTGGCCGATCGCCGGCTACCCCCTGCTCGGTGCCGGGATGCTGGCGCTGGTGGCCTGGCTGTTCCGGCACGACATCGCCACCCGCATGGTGCGCTCGGTCGGGTCGCCCCGCTACATGGCCTGGTGCCTGCTGGCCGGGTATGGCTGGCTCGCCGTCGTGGGCGGCATCTGGTTGCTGCGGGGTCCGGTCTACTCCGGCCCCGGTTACGACGCCATGATGCACGCCGTGTTCCTGGGCTTCGTCATGTCGATGATCATGGCGCATGCTCCCACCATCCTGCCGGCCGTGCTGCGCCGGCCATTGCCGTATCGGCCGGTCATGTACCTGCCGGCGTCGCTGCTGCATGTGTCGCTTCTGGTGCGGGTACTCCTCGGCGACACCTATGGCCGGCCCGTGCTGGTGCAGTGGGGCGGAGTGTTCAACATCGTCGCGGTGCTGCTGTTCGTGGCGATTGCGGCAGTCTCGGTTCTGCGCGGAACCACTGTGCTGCCCGTGCGGACAACACCGCGCAGCACTGCGGCCCCGTCAGCACCGCCCCTGGGGAGGTCGCTGCTGTGAAAGACAAGCTCTGGCACATCGTCTCGGGCAGCCTGGTGCCCGCGTGGCTGGCTGCCGCGGTGATCCTCACCGTGGTGCACCGCCAACTGCCCTCGTCGGGCTGGCTGCTCGTGCACCTGCTGCTCCTCGGCGCGGTGAGCACGGCCATCCTGATCTGGAGCCAGCACTTCGCCGACACGCTGCTGCGCCGCAAGGCCCTCGGCCATCGTCTCTCGCTCGGGCTACGGTTGAGTGCGCACACCGTCGGCGCCATCGCGGTGATGACGGGCATTGTCATCGGCGGGTATCCGCTCGTGCTGGTCGGCGGCATCCTGGTGGGCCTGAACGCGTTGGCCCACGCCGCCGTCATCGTGGGTCAGACCCGTGGTGCGATGCCGGGCCGGTTCGCCCCGCTGGTGCGCTACTACGTGGCGAGCGCGGTGATGCTCGCCGCCGGCGTGACTCTGGGCATCCTGATGGCCCGGCTCGACGGGGGAGGCGAAGACTACGAACGCCTGTTCATCGGTCACCTCGCGTTCAACCTGCTCGGCTGGGTCGGCCTCACCGTGATCGGCACCGTCGCGCTGCTCTGGCCGACCGTCTTGCACACCCGAATCGCGGGTGCCACAGTGGCGGCCGGCAGCACCTTGTCGGTGCTGGTGGGTGGCCTGGTTCTCGTCGGGCTGGGCTGCCTTGCCGACCTGCGCCTCGTCGTTGCACTCGGTGTTCTGGTCTACCTGGTGGCCCTCGGCCGCATGCTCTGGGAGGGTGTCGGTCACCTGCGCCGGGCGCCCGCCGTGACCTTCGCAGCCTGGAGCCTGGGCTCCGCGCAGATCTGGTTCGCGCTCTGCACCCTCGGGTTCGGCCTGCGGGTGGCGATCGCCCCCAGCTGGACGGTCGCGGCCGCCGGCGTGGAAACCCTGGTGCCGTACTTCGCAATCGGCTTCGCCGCCCAGATCCTGCTCGGCGCCCTCAGTCACCTCGTGCCCGTCGTGCTCGGTGGCGGCCCGGCCGCCCTGAAAGCCACCGCCGCCGAGCTCGATCGCGGCGGCTTGTTCCGGGTCGTGGTCGTCAACGGCGCCCTCCTCCTGTCGCTGCTGCCGGTCTCCAGCACCCTCACCGTGGCGTTGTCGATGCTGATCGTGGCGACCCTGGCCAGCTTCCTGGTGCTGTTCACCCGGGCCCTTCGCGCGAACCGGCGGGTGCGCGCCCTGCCGCTCGTGCGCGTGGCGCCGGGCGAACGGCCGGTGGCGGGCCCGCGACCGCGCAGCACCGGGCGGATGCTCGCGGCCGCGAGCGTGCTGCTCCTCACGGTGACCGTGGGCATCGTTGTCGACCCGGCCTCGGTGGAACTGTCGGCGGTGTCGACCCAGGCCGCGGGCTCCTCTGGAACCGCTGCCGCGACCGGTCACACCACCACGGTCGCCGTGGACATGGTGCACACCCGCTTTGTGCCCGACCGCATCGAGGTGCCGCTCGGCGACGCACTTAGGATCACCCTCACCAATAGCGACGACATGGCGCACAACCTGGTGCTGGAGTCCGGCCTTGTGTCGGGGTCACTTGACCCGGGCACCACCACGACCGTGGCCGTTGGCGTGATCGGCGCGAGCGTGGACGGCTGGTGCTCGATCGCCGGACACCGGCTGCTGGGCATGGAGATCAGCATCGTCGCGGTGGGCGACGCGGGCGCATCCGCCACCGGCGACAGCACCTCGATGGGCGGCATGGCGGGCATGTCCGCGGACGGCAGTCACACCGGCCAGGACGCGGCCGCGACCGGAACCTCTGCGGCCGCCGACATCGACCCCTCGGCCGTACCCGACGCGAATTTCGAGGCGCACGATGCCGTGCTGCCGCCCGCTCCAGACGCCACGGTGCATCGCCGTACCTTGGTCGTGCGCAATGTGGAAACCGAGGTGGCCCCCGGTGTCACCCAGTTGCTCTGGACCTTCAACGGCACCGCGCCCGGCCCCACACTGCGCGGCAGGGTGGGCGACGTGTTCGAAATCACCCTGGTGAACAAGGGCACGGTCGGGCACTCCATCGACTTCCACGCAGGCGCCGTCGCCCCCGACGCCGTGATGCGCACCATCCAGCCCGGTGAGAGCCTGGTCTACACGTTCACCGCCACCCGGTCGGGCATCTGGCTCTATCACTGCTCCACAATGCCCATGTCGGTGCACATCGCGAACGGCATGTTCGGTGCCGTGATCATCGACCCGCCCGGCCTGGCCGACGTGGACCGCGAGTACCTTCTGGTGCAGTCCGAGCTCTACCTCGGCGCGCAGGGCGGCGAGGTCGACGCCGTCAAGGTCAAGGCGCAGACCCCGGACCTGATGGTCTTCAACGGCTACTCCAACCAGTACGCCGCCCGTCCGCTTCCGGCCCGTGTCGGCGAGACCGTGCGGGTCTGGGTGCTGGATGCCGGCCCGAACGTGGGCAGCGCCTTCCACATCGTCGGCGGCCAGTTCCATACCGTCTATAAGGAGGGCGACTACCCGCTCAAGGACGGCGGCAGCACCGGGACGGGTGGCTCGCAAGTGCTCGATCTGGCCGCCGCGCAGGGCGGATTCGTGGAGCTGTCCTTCTCCGAGGCTGGGCACTATCCGTTCGTGAGCCACGTCATGTCGGACGCCGAGAAGGGCGCGCGCGGCATCTTTGAGGTGTTGCCGTGAGTGAGTCGCCGAACACCGTGACGCAGGCTGCGGGAACGCGACCATGCTGACACGTGATCGGCACAAGGCGCGTTGAAATTTTCTGACCCGATCAGGGGCAATTTGCCGTGAATGCCCGCGGATGGCGTTCAATAGTCATGGGGGTGGTCATGAAGACTGCGGGGGAGTCCGATCTGGTTTTTTCGCGCGGGTCGAATAGTGCGGATCGCCGCGCGTCCGGGTTGCTGTTCGACCGTGTCCGCTCTTCGGAAGCGACGGCACCACCGTTCTCGGCACCTTCCGCGTCTCTCCCTGACGGCAGCATCCATCGGGTGCGCCCAACACTGAAGGTCCCGGCTCCGCGCGCGGCACGGGTGTCCTGGAAGGTCCTCGGCATTGCGCTCGTGCTCCTCGTGCTGAGCGGATGCGCCGCCGCGCCGGTCGCTCCACCGTCGGCCACGCCCATCCCGGCGCCCATCCCGCCCGTGATGACCGAGGCCGCCCGGCAGGAGCTGGCCGATCAGGCGCAAACTGCCTTGCGCGACGGATTCGTCGCCAGCTATCCGGACGTGGCCGTGCCGACGGCGACGCGGGAGAGGTTCCTGAGTCTGGAGGAAATCCCGTCGGTGATCGCCGCCTGCTTGACCGCCGCAGGAGTCCCTGCGGTCGCGAGCCCTGAGGGCGGCATCGAAACCTACGTGGCGCTCGGCGATGAGGAGCGTCATGCGATCGCGGACTACGTCTGCAATACCCGGTTTCCCAGCGACCCGAAGAACTCCGTTCCGCTGAACGAGTCGCAGGTCACCTACCTCTACCAGTACCAAACAACGGTCCTCATGCCGTGCCTGGAAACCGCCCACATCCGGGTTGATCCGCCACCGACCCTGGAATCCTTCATGGCCAACTACACCGGCCAAGGCCCCGCAACCGTGACCTGGCAGCCCTATGCACACATCGACCAGGGGCCCCCCGATCGAGGCATCTACAAACAATGCCCACAAATGCCCGAACACCTCAGGGACTGAACACCCATCGCCACTCGCTTCGGCGTCTACCCCGAGCAGGTCGAGACCCTCGTCGGCGGCAAGGTCGGGATGTCCACCATCCATCCCGGCGACAAACTCCAATTCGGCACCCGCGGCTACACCTGATCGATCGTCAACGATGCCGCGCTCGACCCGTGGCACGAAGCGGTGAGCCCAATGCGCTTCGAGGCGGTGGTTCCAGCCGTCGGGCACGGACATTCGCCGGTGAAAGCGAACGGCCGGGGTATCTGTTTTGAATGTTAGTGACCGGCGTCGCTCACGAGCTTCAGTCCGATCACGCAGCCGATCAGTCCCAGGAGGAGCACGATCTTGAGGATGCTGAGCGATTCGGTGCCGGTGACCATCGCGTAGACGACGGTCAGTGTCGCACCGATCCCGACCCAGACGGCATAGCCGGTCCCGATCGGGATCTCTCTCAGTGCGAAAGCGAGTCCTGCCATGCTTGCGATGATCCCCGCACCGAACACGAGGGTCGGGACGAGCTTTGTGAATCCCGCCGACTTGCCCAGGGCGGTTGCCCAGACGGCCTCGAGAACTCCGGAGAGGGACAGAACGACCCATGGCAACATGATGACTCCACTGGCAAGTCTTGTCGCGTACCGGGTACTTGGCCATCGTCCGGGAACCGTCAGGGGCTCTGCGGCCATTCTGCTTGAGGGCCCTGAGCAATGCCTGATCACCGCGCCCGGCCGGCGGTTTCACTGCCAGGACACGCGAGTCTCCATTCCCGTGTCCTGCGGAGCGTTGCCGCCGGTCACACCAAAGCTCGGACTGTCGTGCGTCGACGAGGATCGATGCTTAGGCCGACGCCTTGGGGAGGGCGTCGTCGATGAGGACGACGGCGATGGCGGCCGCGGTGGCAAACGTGTCGGTGTTGAGGACTCGGCTGCGAGCCGAGGCACCGTCCAGGAGCAGTGCCAGTTGCTCGCCGAGCTGTTCGGGGTTGGTGGCGCCGCCCTCGCGGGCGGTATCAGCGAGCCGGGCGGCGAAGCCCTCTTTATAGGTGCGGGCGAAGACGCGTGCTGGATGGCCCGGGTCCTCGATTTCGACGGCAGCTCCGATGAACGGGCACAGGGGGGAGTGGATGTCGAAGATGGCGAGGAGTCGCTCGCGCGGCGTCAGGTCGGAGCGGTCGAAGACTTCGGGCAGGATGTCGGGATCGAAACGGCGCAGATACTCGGCGATGAGCTCGTCCTTGCCGTCGAAGTGCTGGTACAGCGTCCGCTTGGAGACCCCGGCCACCGCACAGAGTTGGTCAACGCCGGTGCAGTTGATGCCTTGATCGGGAAACAGTTGCTGGGACGCGCTGAGAAGGCGCTCTCGAGCGCCCCTGCCGCTCCGCAGGCCGCGCGGTCCCTTCTCCAACTCCGTCATAGTCCCTAGCGTAGCCCGTTGGTACCGATCGGTGTGCATAGCTTGACTCGCCGCGCATCAGCCCGTTAGGTTAGGTACTCAGATCGGTGTACATACATCGACGCGGCGATTGGAAGACACCTCATGACCACCATCAGCATCATCGGCTCGGGCAACATGGCGACCGCCATCGGCACACGGGCGGCGAAGCACGGCCACACCATCGAGTTCATGAGCCGCAACGCCGCCAAGGCGCAGGCTCTCGCCGAACAGATCGGCAACGGTGCCACCGTCGGCGCGTTCGGCGCACGGCCGACGGGGGACATCGTCATCGTGGCCGTCCTCTACGCCGGCGCCGTTGACGTGGTCGCGCACTACGGCGATGCGCTGGCCGGCAAGATCCTCGTCGACATCACCAACCCGTTCAACGCTGACGCCAGTGGAGTCGTGACGACCCCGGGTAACTCTGTGTCGCAGCAGATGGCAGCGGCCGCCCCCGAGGGCGCACATGTCGTGAAGGCATTCAACACGATCTTCGGCGGCGTCATTGCTGAGGACAAGGCCGTCGATGTGTTCTTCGCCGGCGACAGCGCCGGGGCGAAGGCAGAGGTCGCCGCGTTTGTGGAGAGCCTGGGCATGCGGCCCCTCGACGCAGGAGCGCTTGAGATGGCCCACGCCCTTGAATGGGCCGGCATCCTCCTGGTGGGCCTGGCCGCCCATGGCGCAGGCTTCGACATCGCCATGGGCGCGAAGGTCCTCTGACGATTCTCTCCAACCGCGTGCCCGGCAACGGTGGTGAGCAGGCCTCGCCGGGCAGCGGGCCGGGGTGGCACAGGGAGGTACTGAGCCACCCTCCCTCGTTGACGGGACCGCACGTAGCCTCGAAGCATGACTACTTCGTTCACCCTCAACAATGGCGTCGATATCCCCGCGGTAGGTCTCGGGGTCTTCCAGAGTTCCGCGGAGGACACCGCGGCCGCCGTCGAGACCGCGCTGCGTACCGGGTATCGCCACATCGACACGGCTGCCGCCTACATGAACGAGCGGCAGGTCGGCGAAGGACTGCGCAACTCGGGTGTCGATCGCGCCGAGGTCTTCGTCGAGACCAAGGTCTGGATCAGCCAGTACGGCTACGAGGAGACCCTGCACGCCTTCGACGTCGCGACCGGCAAGCTCGGCCTCGACTACCTCGACCTCTTGATCCTGCACCAGCCGGTCCCGCTGAGCTTCGACAAGACTCTCGAGGCCTACCGCGCGCTTGAGACCCTCCTCGCCGAGGGCAAGGTGCGGGCGATCGGCGTGAGCAATTTCAAGCCGGAACACCTCGATGCGCTCCTCGAGGCGCGCACCATCGTTCCTGCCGTCAACCAGATCGAACTGCACCCGTACTTCGTGCAGAAGGAGACCCAGGCGGCGGATGCTGCCCGCGGCATCCTGACCCAGGCCTGGTCTCCGATCGGCGGCATCAACTTCTACCCGGGCTGGGGCGACGGCACTGCGAAGAACCCGCTGCATGACCCGGTGATCGAGGCGATCGGAGCCGTGCACGGCAAGTCGGCGGCGCAGGTCATGATCCGCTGGCACGTCCAGCAGGGGCGCAGTGCCATCCCGAAGTCGATCACGCCGTCCCGCATCGTCGAGAATTTCGATGTCTTCGATTTCGAACTGACGGATGCCGAACTCGCGGCGATCGACGGGCTCGACCTCGGCATCCGCCGCGGCCCCGAACCCGACACCCGCCGCATCGACGAGAACCGCTTCGTGATTCCGGAGGCGTGAACACGATGGCGATCAGCGAACAGGCACAGATGACGCGCTCGTCACCGCACAAATCACGGTGAAGGCCCCGCACCCACGCTCACGCGGGATGGGGGCCTCCACCGATGACGATCAGATGTTCTTCGTGACCTCATAGGCATTCCAGATGGCGTACATGATGCTGGAGACCTCGCCGGCATCTCCGATCAGGTGCAATTCGGGACCGGAGAAGCGCAGCTCCTCGTACAGTGAGCGCTCCGAGACGTAGCCGACGGCCACAACTGCCGAATCCGCCGTCAGGACCGTCTCCTCGTTGGTCTCGCGGTCCTTGATGACGAAGCCGCCATCGCGGGCGCCGGTCACCATGCTGTTCACGACCAGGTCGACGTTCTTGAACGCGATGAGGTCCCGGATCATGTCGGAGTTCGCGGTGCAGAGTGGGCCACCGAGCTGCAGGATGTCCGGCTGGTATTCAACCAGAGTGACCTTCTTGCCCAGGCCCTCCAGCCACAAGGCCAGCTCGCAACCAACGAGGCCTCCACCGATGATCACGGCAGATTCGCCGACGTCTTCTTTCAGGAGCAGGACGTCTTCCGCCGTGAAGACCCTGTCGGAGCCCTCGAGGGTCATGCGCTTGGGCTTGGAGCCCGTGGCGATGATGACACAGTCGTAGTCGCCGGCCTCAACCTGTTCCTGGGTCACGGTGGTGTTGTAGTGAACGGGGATGTCCATGGTCACCAGTTCGTTGGTGTACCACCGGGCCAGAGCGAGGTCGTCTTCCTTGAAGTCAGGCGCTCCGCCGGGAATGAGGTTGCCGCCGAGGTGATCGGACTTCTCGAACACGTCGACGACGTGGCCGCGCAGGTGGAGGTTGCGGGCTGCTTCGCAACCGGCGACCCCGCCGCCGACCACCATGATCTTCTTCTTGGTGACCGCGGGCTCGAGGGCGTAGGTCTTCTCGCGACCGGCGGCCGGATTCACGGCGCAGGAGATCGACGTGAAGTGCTGCAGACGGCCCATGCAGGCCTCCTGGCAGGACAGGCACGGGCGGACCGTGTTGTACTTGCCCGCACGGATCTTGTTGGGGATGTCGGGGTCGGCGAGGAGCGGGCGGGCCATGCCGATGAAGTCGGTCTGCTTGTTCCGGATGGCGTCCGAGGCGAGGTCGGGATCTTCCATTCGTCCGGCTGTGATCACGGGGATGTCGACGTGCCGCTTGAGGATTTCGTTGTATGGCAGGTAGAGGCCCTTGGCCTGGTACATCGGCGGGTGGGTCCAGTACCAGGAATCGTAGGTGCCGACATCCGCGTTGAGGCAGTCGTAGCCGGCAGCCTCCATGGCCTTGGCCGTCTCGATGCCTTCTTCGATGTCGCGGCCTTTCTCCTCGAATTCCTCGCCGGGGAGTCCGCCCTGGCGCCAGTCCTTGATCATCGACTTGAGGCCGAAGCGCAGGGAGACCGGGTAATCCGCGCCGCAGGTCTTCTTGATCTCCTGAACGATCTCCGTCGCGAATCGGAGGCGATTCTCCAGCGATCCGCCGTACTGATCGGTGCGGTGATTGAAGAAGGAGATCGCGAACTGGTCGAGCAGGTAGCCCTCGTGGAGGGCATGGATCTCGACACCGTCGAACCCGGCTTTCTTGCAGACCAGGGCGGCCTCACCGAACTTCCTGACGATGTAGTGGATCTCGTCAACGGTCATCTCGCGACAGACCACTCCGTCGATCCAGCGGTGGGGGATGGGTGATGGAGCAATGGCCGTCTTGCCCAGAATGGAGGGAATCGACACGCGGCCGAAACCTCCGGTCAGCTGGCAGAAGAATTTGGCGCCGTATGCGTGCACACGCTCGGTCATTTGCTTCGCGTTCTGGATGAAGTGGTTCGGGTTCAACGTGGCGCAGGGGAGGGA